>CATMIM010000238.1 GCA_950068635.1 uncultured Candidatus Poseidoniales archaeon | reverse complement strand
CTGCTCACCGGCCACTGGGGCCGAAAGCTTCGGAATCGTGCTGTTGGAGGCGATGGCGGCCGGCTGTCCCGTGCTCGCCAGCGACCTGCCGGCGCACAACGAGGTCGCCGCCGAGGGCCGCCTCCTTCCTGCGGACGACGCGGATGCCTGGAGGGCTGCCATCAGCGAGTTGCACAGCACATGGAAGACCCGTGGCGGACTTCCGCGTCCCCCTGATGAGGAAGCGCTGGCGCAGGCGGCGGAATTCAGTCTCGGAGCGTGGTCCGAGCACCTTGCCGATGCGTGGTCCGAACTGCTGGAGTGAGCAGATGGACTGGCGTGAGTTGCTGTCGCGCCCGTGGGTCGGGGAGATCATCGGATTCATCGTCGGCGGCTTTCCCATCTGGTGGCCGATGCTCAACGGTTACACCCTGTTCAACGCCTTGTTCGCCTTCGCCTACTCAACCATCGCTTTCGGCTTCGCCGCCCGCGCGCTGGTCGGCTGGATCGCCTTGTTCGCCATCCTGCTCATCGGCATATCCGCCTGGACCGGATATTCGCTCCGTGAGCGCCCTGAGGGACGCTGGTTCCGTTGGTTCACCTGCTTCGTGATCGGCTGGGCGCTCGCACGCAGCTTGGCCTTCATCCTGCTCGACCAGGCGTTCTTCCTCGGCGCCATCCTCACCCTGCCGTTCGTGCTCGGCTCGCTGATGCTCGCCGCCATCAGCGGCCATGTGCTCGCCCATCCTCTGCTCACCCAAGGGAGGGAGGTGGCGCTCCGCTCCGCCAAGGCGAGCGCCTCGCACGCGCTCATCATCTTCCTGGTGGGCATGCTGCTGTTCCTGCCGAACCTGACCGCCATGGCCGGCCTGCAACCCTCACCTCCTGAGCGTCCGCAGAGCGGCTACGGCAGCGGGGAGTTCCCGTTCGAGGTTGCAGAGTTGGTCTACGATCCGGTGTTTCCGGAAAACGTGACCTCATGGTATGACGAGCAATCCGAGTCGAAGGATTGGCGGGTGTACGTGTTCAGCCCCAAGGATGTCGGTGAGCGAATTGTCGGTGTGGCGCTGCTGCTGCATGGTTACGAGGGCGAGGACATGGAGGTCTATCGCGACACGCTGGAATCGCTGGCAGGACAAGGCCTGGTGGCCATATTCCCGCAGTACGTCTCGGATGTCGACATGAGCTCGATCGATTCGGGGTTCGAGTTGACCTATCTGCTCGGAGGTTCCGACCATCCGCAGCACCAGCCTCGCTACACGATGGCGCTGTATGGCATCGACCATGCGTGGGAGCGCATCGAGGCCGGCGATCAGGTGCAGGAGGCACTCGGCGGTGAGGCGACCATCGATCCCGGTCACCTGTGGATCGGCGGTCACAGCATGGGTGCGGGGACGACCTACCACGTGCTGAGCGAGGTTCTGGGCCGCGGCTGGGGCTCACAGTCGCTGGTGGTGGACCTCGAGGCTCCGTGGATCCATGCCACCCAGTCAGAATTTCAAGGCAACATGTCGCGGCTTCCCGACCATGCGATCATCCAGATCATCGAGTACGAGAGCGACAACGTAGTCGCGAAGTGCATCGGGCGCTGGCAGCACGCCCGCCTGCTCGCCCGTGACGGCGCCGGTCCGCTGTCTGCAGACCAGGTGCAGTTCCTTCAGGTCTCATCCGACTATCGCGGCTTCCCGCGGCTGATCGCCTCGCATTACCTGCCCGCGACTCTCATCAGGGAATCACTCGCCGACCACTCATACTACCCGCGGCTCGAAGCCCAGGCGGACTTCATCGCCTCATCTGCGAGTGGCGATGCTGCCGCGGCGCAGACGGCGCAGGCCGCGTTCATGGAGTCAACCGACTTGGGCGAGTGGTCGAACGGCGATACGGTGTATCCGATGGTGTTCGTTGATGCGCCGCTCGAACTGCCAGACGATGACATCGACGCCTGTCCAGTGACGTGATCATGCCTGTGGCAGCGGGTAGTGCTGCGGCTTGGCGATCCCCAGATCGCGGGGCAGGTCGCGCACTTTCTCCGGCAATGTGATCGGAATCATCTCGTGGCCGATCAGGGCGACCCGACTCTCACGCCTGTCAGAGAGGACCTCTCTGCCCACCAGCGAGGCGAGGTTGTGGGCGAATTCCATGACCTCCGTGTGCGCGGGCATGTTGTCGATGGTGTGGTTCTTCTGTGAATGGCCGACATAGACGTAGCCCTTCGCCTCGATGAAATTCGGGTCGGCGATGTTGTCCAGTCGGGCGTAGTCCTCGTGGTGGCCGAGGCTCTCGTGGCGGATGAGCGTGTGCCGGCAGACCGTGCGCGTGTCCAGTGAGGGAAGCAGCGCGAGCGTCTCCTCCAACATCTCCCACGCGTTCTGGTTGAACTTCGGTTTGCACAGTTTGTTGAACAGTTCCTTGTTCGGCGCATCGACCGAGACGTAGAGTTGCGTCGGCAGCGGGTCGAGATTCTCGATCACCTTCGGAAGGCTCCCGTTGGTCACCAGGAAAGTCGACACCCCGTGGTCGTGACAGACTTCCAGGAATTCCCCCAGCCGCGAGTAGAGGGTGGGCTCCCCGTTGAGCGAGATGGCCACGTGCTTCGGGTCCTGCGCTCTCTCCCAGTCCTCGAGCAGCACGTCCTTGTGGCCCTTGTAACCCGTCAGCAGGCGGCGGTGGGCGCGCACGCTCTCGTAGAACAGTTCGAGGGGGTCGTCGTCGATCTTGTGCAGGGTTGCGGAATGCGGCTCTCTCCAGCAGTAGGTGCAGGCGAGGTTGCAGGTGTCGACATTGGGGGCCATCTGCATGCAGCCGGCGCTCTCGATGCCGTAGAACGTCCCCTTGTAGCAGTGGCGACCTTTGGTGAGGTCCTGCTTGGTCCAGTGGCACACCTTCACGCCGCCGTGCTCTCCCACCAGGTGGTAGGATTGCTTCGCCAGCTTCGCGGCGATCTTCGGCTCGATCTGGGAGATGGACCCCGAATGCTTGCTCACTGGCCCTTGCATGGTGCGCACCCCCGACAGCACATCCCACAGCGGGGGAGTGTCAGAGCGAACCTGTGACCGGGCTCTCAGACTTCAACGCGCCGGCG
>CATMIM010000237.1 GCA_950068635.1 uncultured Candidatus Poseidoniales archaeon | reverse complement strand
GATTCATGATCATGCAAGTGCATCTGGAGGCGAGAGGCCGCCAAGCGGCTCAGCGCGACGGTCTCGACAAGATGCGGGCCATGTCTGCTGATCTCGCTGTGCATGGCAAGGGCCATCATCCACTCTGCACGGGTTTCGTGCCACGCGGCCATGTTCAGCAGTGCAACGCCGTGCGCAGCGCTCCCCTCGTCCAAGACCTTCAGCCGCTCCATGGCCCACCTGAGGTCGACACCAGCCTCCTCCTCCTCTCCCTGTGAGAAACGGATGAGACCCTGTTCCATGCGTGCCCTCGCCTCCAGCCGATGGTCCCGCTTCCCGCCCCTGCGGCAATCAGATACGCAGGAACGAATCGCTTCTGTGGCGGCGGTGGCATCGTTGGTGGCCTGCGCGCGACGGAAGTTCACGAATTGCAATTCAGCCTCGCTGAGAACGGGAGCCAGTGCGGAAACCAGTGCCTCCTCCTGTTCTGCTGCAGCATGTTCTGCGACTGGAAATCGTTCATCCGCGTCTAACTCAGAGATGTCGAGCGAATTAGCACGCCATTGCTCCACTCGTTCCAATGGGGTTGCCATATTCCCACTATCCTATCCTTCGGGTAGCCGACAGGTCTGAGATGAATCCAGATAGAGCGGTGACATCGGGCACATCTCCGGACCACCCCGCAGCCCCGGGATGACCACCACCATCGCCTCCGATCCTCGTGGACAGCCCAGCCATCAAGCCGCCTAGGCCGACTCCCTCGCGTACAGCACGACGGCCTGCGCGCGACACGAGCCGCACCTCGTCCTTCGCCTTACGCACAACCAACGCCACGTCGGCTCCCGCCGCCAGAAGTGCCCTCGCAACCACCCCTTCGTGCGTCGATGCGGAAGTGTGCAGCAGGAACCAGTCACCGGCCTGCTCGACCTGAACTCGATTCAGGGCGCGTGATACGGCGACCTTCTGGGAATAGTCGAGATCGACCTGTTCGAGCTCTTCGATGAAGCCGGAGAAGTCGACTCCGCCCCCTTCGACCAGCCGTGCGGCAGCAGCCAGTGAATCGGCGTTGGCATGTCGGAAGCGACCGGTGTCGGTGACAACGCCAGCGAGCAGCAGGCGGCGTGTTGAATCGTCGAGCGTGTCGGGATGGTGCCTCTCCAGATATGCGAGCACGATTTCTGCGGTGGATGAGGTGGCCCAGTTGAGGTGTAACTCAGCAGTTCGCCAATCAGATCCCCCGGTGTGGTGGTCGAGAACGCACACAGGTATGTCAGGTGGGAGATCCAACCCGAGTTGACTCGGTGAGGCTGCGTCGACGACGAGCACACCCCCCAACCGACGCGGCCATAGAGGGCGGGAGCCGTCCATACAGGTGAAGTCCGCTCGGGAGCGGTTGGTCACAGCGCGGGCGAGCGCAGACAGATGAACTCCACAGGCGCGGACCTGTGGACCCAGTGCGCCAGCGAGAGCGCATGCTGAGCCGACAGTGTCCATGTCACCATTGCGATGGGTGACGACTGCCAGCGCGCCGACAACGCACGACCGCTCTATCCAGTCGTGCAGTTGGTCGAGTTCTGCGGCATCCTCTGTCACGCCGATCCCTCGAACTGCTCGACCACCTGTTCGTAGCGTTCTCTCAGTTGCTGTTCACGCTCCTCGAGCCGCTGCTGGTGCTCCTGCAGCTTCTCGATGCTGGTGCTCAGTTCGTTGATCAACTCGTCACGGTCCTCGACCTCGAGCAGAAGCGGACCCATCTGTCTGTAGACGGGGCGCTCGTCGGGTTGCTTCTTCAGCGCTTCAAGGCTGCCTTCCAGCTCCCGGACCTGTGCGGTCACGGTCGCAACCTGCTGCGCTGCCACCTGCAGTTCCTGTGCCAACGTCTGGAGTTCAGTCCTCAGGTCCGCAGGTTCCGTCATGGGCTCACTCCCCCCTGGTGGATGGACCTTGGGAGGCGTCCACGGAAATCAGCGCTTCGGAGGCGGCCTGGAGCGAGCGCAGCGCGGAATTCAAGCGGGCGCGCAGGTCGGAGAGGCTCTCTCCGCGCACAGACACGGTGAGTGAATCCCCCTCGATGGACACGTCAGCATCCTCGCACTGTATGCAGGCGAACAACCCCTGTATCTGGTCGGAATCAGCGAGCCGAAGCGTGGCGGTGCACGACTCACTCTTCTTCGCTGGTGGCGTCATCGTCTCCCTCGGTGGCGATTTCCACCAGGGGCGAGTCAGAATCCTCGGCCGCCTCGGCCCGCTGGCGCTCGAATTCGACGGCCGCCTGCTGAGCGATGACCGCCATGTCGGTGGCAGTGGCTCCCTCGACGGAGCGTCGGATGATCCTCTGGTTGGCGACTGTGGCACGCGTGAACGGCTCCCAGACCCCACCAGCGAACGTGTGATCGCACTTCTTGCATGTCCAGACCCCGGCGGCCACCCGTTTGACCTTCTGGTACTGGCACACCGGGCAGGTGTACGACTGTCTGACTCGCTTGAGCACTGATGTTGCGCGCCGGCGGACGCTAACGCCGTATCGCGGCCCGAAGCGAGCGCCTAGTCCGACCTTCTGCGTCCTGCGTGACATCTCAATCCTGCTCCAGACTCTCCACCAGTTCCATCAGTTCGTCCCGACGTGCGCGCGCCGCTTGCATGATGTCGTCGAACTCCTCGGCTGTGAACGCTCCCCTCAGACCCTTCTGGAGGGAGTGGACGTGACCATCGTCGCCCAATGTGATGTGGATGCGCTCGTCGCCGCCGAGTTCCTCCTCGCCGTTGGCATCGTAGACGAAGCGGCCCCCGACCTTGTGATACGAGCACATGATCGGAGTACAGGAGAGTTCGAGTCGCTCATCCTCGCCGACGTCGAAGCGCTCCGCCGGGAGGGTTGCGTTACGCAGCGCCACGATGGCTGCGAGCGCGAAGGCGTCGAACAGGTTCCCGTCATCTGAGATGGCGTGCAGGTCGATGATCACCTGCCATGCCTTCTCTCCGGGCAGGATGCACAGCCCGTTGACGTCGATGCAGCCCGATTCGCGGATGCCGCGGTCGACGACGCGTCCGAGTTCGATCGACTCCTCGCTCGGTGGTCCGGGCTCCCAGTTGC
>CATMIM010000236.1 GCA_950068635.1 uncultured Candidatus Poseidoniales archaeon | reverse complement strand
AACGCAGCCATCCTGCGTACGGATACTCTCGTCAATCCGGCTGCGCAGAACCGCCTCGGCGGCACCCTCGCTCCAAGCCTCGTCCTGATGGTCCGCCCACAATCGGTCTCGGATCCCTTCGGATACCGCCCGCATCATCAGGTCCGAATGTGGACGACGGGACCCTAGCCGCCAAGCCAGGGCGACTTCAGGGTCGTCTTGGCGTGGCCCTTCGGGCCAACCGCCGCGGCCGACCACGTGGTGGTGGACGTAGCGACGGGGACATTCATTCAGGGTCTTCACTCTACTAGGGCTCCATACGATTCCATTTCTTCTCGACATAGCCCAGAGAGCCGGAAATTCAGGGTTCTTGATACTACCTCAAGTGACCGATAATCGGCCAACAGGCGTGCGCGAGGTCAGGCGAAGGTGGCGTTCCAGACCGGTCCGGTCAGCATCCAAGCGAGCCACCACAGCGCCAGACAGAAGGCGAGGCAGCCCCACAGTCGGGGAACCTCCTCATGGCCCAGATTGCCCAGCATGCGCCCGAGCGGTCCGAGCATGGCACCGATCCCCCTGAGGATGAGCACCATCAGCCCGGCCATCACGAGGAACCCGACGAACTTGAACAGTGCCAGCAGGATTCCCAGCATGGAGGCGGCGGCCACGGCACCCACTCCTTGAGGAATCAGCAGCGGATGGGCGAACCAGGCGATCCACGCCACCCAGCCCCCGAGCAGCACGTCGCGGTCGAACTCGATGAGGTGACGCCATTCGCGGTAACCCCGCGGCAACCGGCTGTGCACCAGTCCCGAGACCAACTTCAACTCCGGGACCTCTCCCCGAATCGCCAGGCCCACGGACTGCCAACCCAGCCAGATGACCAGCCCCAGCTCCACGAACGCCCACTGACCCCCGAGGAATGGTGAGAGCAGCGCCACCGGCAACGCCCAGACCGCGAATCCGAGAGCGCCTGCGCCGATGGTCCCGATCAGGCCTGCACCGGGGATGAGCGGGGTATCTGGCGGATCGGTTCGCCTGAGGGGGAAGGACATCGACACCAGCGGCAACAGCAGCAGGCTCGGCAGCAGCAGCGTGAACAACAGGAACACCGACTGACCCGAACCTCTGGACGTCTCTTCGGTGGCGGCGACGATGCTGTCCTGCGACATGGTTCCGGGTGACCACGACGAGATGAAGCCGCCGGCGTCGATCACGACGACTCCATCAGCGATTCCCATCGGAAACTGCCGTGCTACATCTCCGCCTGCCTCGTCCATCAGCAGCGGCCACGAACCGTTCAGCAGCGCCGCGTACGAATCCACGTCCACCGCCCGCACCCCCTCTCCGGTCACGATCTGCGCGAACGCCACATCGTCCCCTACTCGTCCCGAGGCGTTGTCGAAATCTCGTTTCTGCTGCTCGGCGCCGGGTGAGCCGGCGTCGAACACGCCGAGCACGAGCGTATGCTTGCCGTCGTAGAGGTCTGAGAGCGAGTGCGCCCCGCCTCCCTGGCTCGGATGCGACAACAGCGAGAATGATGGCGCCGCCGCCTCATCGCGCGTCGACTGCGCCTCGAGTTCGGGCAGCGTGGAAGCCGGGATCATCACCAGCAGGGCCACCGCCAGCAGCAGCACAAGCGTTGGCCAAGGGAGGAATCGCTCACGCATCCTCCAACTCATGAAAGCGACCATCGTTCCCAACGACATCGCCCAGAACCAACCGGTACCCAGCCACGCAGTCGGCCCTGGCAACACCTCGAAGCGGTGAACTCCGATGACGTGGCATTTCTCGTTGACATCTCCCGCATCGATGGTGATGCAGGTGTCGATCATGTATTTCCCCGGGGAGAGGGAGATGTTCCCGAGCCACGTGAGCGCGGTCCGGTTCGCCTCGACGATGCGAGTGCCGTGCGGGATCTCGAAGTGCTCGATATGCACGTCCTCGCTCGGCATCGAGGACAAGTGCCTCCCGCTGCCCCAGTCATCGATTTCCACCAGGTCGAGTATCTGCCAGTCGTAATCCTCCGCGCCCCAAGGGGAGATGGGGATGAACTCGATGCGCGGAATCCCGTTCGCATCGGTCTTGGCGCTGAGTTCCGGTTGCAGCAGGTCACCTGTCAGTTCCACTCCACTCGGTGCGTCGTAGACACCCCACCACAGACGACCGTCCTGAAAACAGGCGTGGTTGACATCGACGGTGAGCGTGATCACGTCACCTGGGCTGATGGTGAGGTTGAGGTAACTGGTGTTGACGAAGAACTCATGCGGATCCGTCCAGTCCGTGTCCAGCGCCACCTGTTCCGTGTCCTCTCCGTCGATGACCACGGTGTTCCCTACATCCAGCCATACCGAGAACGAGGTTTCTCCGGCGCCAAACACACCCCCCATGCCGCGGCAGAGGGTGTTCTTGCTGAGCAGCGAGGCGTACAGCCACACGCTCGCATCACCAGATACGGTGACAGTCTCAGTGGCCGGTGCGGAACTGATCTCAAGAACGGTACTGCTGCCGGAGTTGAACTGCACAAATCCCATCGGTTGGCCGGTGGCGATCGGGTGCAACCGTTCGAGGCTGCTCGCCCCCTCGGTCCCGTTGATGTAGAATCCGTGGCTGTCAGGGAGGTCCCAGGTGGTCCCAGCACTGTCGGGGATTTCACCGCCGATCTGTGCTTCCACAGGGCTCACTATCATGATGAGCAGCACCAGCAGGACGGACCCCGCCAGCAGGCTCCTCGTGCGGGCGTCAACGCGCACGCTTCCCTCGGCCCTCACGGGCCGAGTTTCTTGCCGCCGTCTATGAACACGACGCAACGAAGTTCATTCCGGTCAGGGTATCCAAAGGGTGAATTGTCCTGCGGACGGCCCCAGCACGATGAGAGCGCAGCCTGCCCCCTGCTCGCCGCTTCGTGCAGCCATCATCTGCCTGCTCCTGCTCGCGTCCAGCTGGACCCTTCTTGCTCCCTCGGTTGACACCCCTGAATCCTCTGATGAGCAGCCCGTCCATGTCGCCGCACGCAACACCGGCGCTGGCGCCGACCCCGACCTCACGTGGACAAACGTTAGTGGCGAGACAGGGCTGTGGTCCTACGGTGGCAACTACTTCTCGTG
>CATMIM010000235.1 GCA_950068635.1 uncultured Candidatus Poseidoniales archaeon | reverse complement strand
GCACGATCTCGACCATCACTGCTCACCTCTATTCTCGTATCTGGCTGCAAGCGCGGCCTTCTGCAATTCGTGAATCTCCTTGGTGGCTTTCATGTTGTAGACCATGGCCAGATCGTACTCCTCCACGGAGAGATCCCCATCCATCTGCAGGAAGGCCAGCTCACCTGAGTTCGGCAGGATTCCCACAGGAAGGTCGGCTTGGCCGTAATTGTCCTCTGGCTTGTCGAGGTCGAGCACGACTGTGTCGTTGATCTTACCCGAGGCGACGCTGACAAGCAGGTCGCGCATCGGAATCCCTGCATCTGCGAGAGCGACTGCCGCAGCGGTGATGCCGCAGCAGCGAGTTCCGGCCTCTGCTGTCAGAATCTCAATCTCGACGCGGATCTTGGAACGCGGGTAGAGTTCGAGCTGCACGACGCTCTCGAGGGCATTGGCAGTGACCTTGCCGATCTCGCGACTGCGTCGGTTGAATCCTGGGCGGATGCGATCTGTGACACTGAACGGCGCCATGTTGTAGCGCACGTCGAGCACGCAGCGGTCCTGTCGCGAGATCTTGCGCGGATGGGCTTCCATCGGCCCGTACACCGCAGCGATGGCCAAGTTCGACCCCCACTGGACTCTTGCAGAGCCGTCGGCGACAGGAACAACCCCCGCCTCAATTTCGATCTTCCGGAGTTCATCCGGGCGACGCCCGTCCATCCGGGTACCGTCTTCATTCAACATCTGGACATCTCCGTATCCACCCATTTCTGTTCACTCTCCTCCTTTCATGCCTCGAGAATGCCGCGAACGCGGCTCTCGATGTCCGGTCGATGACCGGCTTCGCGGATGACGCTGAGCGCAGCACGCGCCAAGCGGGTGCCTGATGCGTCACCCTCGATCCAGATTCGGCCGTTCTGGCCCACGACCATGCGGCAATCGCTCGCCTCCTTGATCGACTTCAGCATTATGCCCTCGACGCCGACCACCCTGCTCAGCAGATGTGGCGGTACCCTGTCAACGAACCCTGAGTTCAACTTGCGCAGTCCCATGCCCTTCATGGTGACCACGGCACCGTGATTCTCGTCCACTTCCTGGACGCGGCAGAGGACTGCCGAGCCGACATTCATGTACTCCCGGGTGGCACCGAAATCGACCTTGCCGGCGGCGAGGCTCATCGGCAGAATCGCATTGAACGGCCCGCCGATGTCGATGAACCAGATGTTCGAGCGCATCCCCTCCACGTAACCGACTATCAGGTCACCTGGGCGTGGGGTGTATGTCGTATGCACCGGATGCACGGACAACTCACCGCCTTTCTCCTGCAGATGGCCGAGTCGTGTGGCGATCAATTCACCATTGCGCCGAAGCACTCCATGACCTGCTCGCCGCTCGCCGATCTCACCGAGAGAATCCCCCGGAATGACCAGTCGACCAACGTCCCCAGAATCACCCATACTGACTCTCCGAGCCGCCGACCGGCCCGCCCTCTATAACCGTTGCATAGCAACGAAGGCGTCTTGATGGCCCTCAATCCAATTCCTTGACGACCACGTCAGGAGCGCGCTTGCCCACCTTGGCGATGTAGTCGATCTTCATGCCTGCTGGAACCTCGACGGTGAAGGCCCAATCGCCATCGGGTAGCCACTCCTCCCTCAGGACATCCTCTCTCACCAGTGAGAGCACCGATCCGTAGTTCGCACCCGCTATTTTGAACGCGAGTTTGACGGTCGTGAACGAGAGGGGGATGAGCGGGCGAATCTCGTCCACGGCGCTCTTCACCTGCTTGTCGACCGGGATGAACGGGTCGACACTGAAGCGCGCCTCCTCCAGAGCGTTCTCGATGCGCTGTGGTGGGTGTGGAAGTTTCGTCTTCGGATCGATGGCCAGCATGGCTATCTCCGCGATGATCGCGGCCCGCTTGTTGGAGACCATCTTCTTGCGCTGCTCCGTCGTCAACTGCACCGAACCATCAGTGAGGATCTTCGCGACGCACTCCTCCAGGTCCGTCGTCCCGAAAACACCAACCAGTTTCTCCTCGGTCGGTCGGTCGCCCGCCTTGGCATCATGCCACACCTCGTCGGTGGCGAGCAGGTCATCGAGTTCGACCGATTCCGGGTCATCCTTCCAGGCGTCGACGAGGTCCGGGTCGACGAGGATCTCGTAGCGTTTTCCACCCTTCTCGAGCCGAGCGATGACCGCATCATCGAGACTGACCATGGTTACCCAAATGGTGGAGGGGGGGGTGGAGGGCAATAGCCCTTCGCAACTCGTCCTGAGCGGACTATCGCTCGAAATCACTCTTCGTCAGTGGCGAGCGGCTTGAGGCGTGCAATCTGCTTGCCGACCTCATCGCGGCTGAGCAGCAGGTAACCGTCGCTGTTGAGCACGGCGATCTCTACCGCATCCCCGTTGAGTTCGTCGTCGAGCGAGTCGCGGAGCGCCTCGAGCCCAAGCTTGCACGCGGCATTCATCGTCATGTTCTCCTTCCAATGTTTCTCAAAGAACTCGACCACACTGTTGCGACCGCGCCCGATGGCGCCGGCCTGATAGGACTGGTAGGCGCCGGAGGGATCGGTCTCGTAGAGGTGCATACCGTTCTCATCTGAGCCGGCGATCAGCAGTGCGGTGCCGAACGGGCGCACCCCACCGTATTGGGTGAATGACTGCTTGAAGTCGCAGATCTTCTTGGTGAGCACGTCAACGGGGATGCGACTGCTGTAGGTGATGCGGTTGATCTGGCATTCCGTGCGGGCGCGGTCGACCAGTTGGCGGGCGTCGGCCACCAATCCCGAGGTGGCAAAGCCGATGTGCTCATCTATCTTGTAGACTTTCTCAATCGAGCCGGGGATGATGAGGCGGCTAGCGATGCGCTTGTCGACGATGAGCAGCACTCCGTCACGGAATTTCAGGCCAACCGTAGTCGTTCCGCGCTTGACCGATTCCCTCGCATATTCTACCTGGAACAGCCTCCCATCGGGGCTGAAGGTCGTGATTCCGTGGTCGTATCCTCTTCCGCTCGGCTGCATCCCGTGAACCCGGTGCCGGCTCTGAATCGACCTCTTAAGAACCCTAGGTTGATGCCGGCCCTGTCAGGCACTGCAGGGCGGGC
>CATMIM010000234.1 GCA_950068635.1 uncultured Candidatus Poseidoniales archaeon | reverse complement strand
CCCGCCTCTCGCTCGGAGTTGATCGCCTTGGCGACCACATCGCGCGTCAGCAACTCGGGTGGGCGACGAACGGTCGCCTGCTGTCCGGACACGACCTCCTCGACCCATTGCATCGCTTCATCCTCGGTGTCGGCGAACTCAGAGGCATACATCTCCGGGACGTAGTTGAACATGAACCGCTCACCCTCGCTGTTGCGCAGGACTCCTCCCTCACCGCGCACACCCTCCGTGACGAGGATGCCCTTGACCGACGTTGGCCAGATCATTCCAGTGGGGTGGAACTGGAGGAACTCCATGTCCCCCATCTCCGCTCCGACCCAGTAGGCGAGCGCGTGCCCCTCCCCTGTGTATTCCCAGGAACCTGAGCATACCGCCCAGCAGCGGGTGATGCCGCCCGTGGCGAGCACGATCGTCTTGGCGTTGAACACGTGCAGCGTGCCGTCTGCACGATTGTAGGCGAAGCAGCCGGAGATGCGTCCATCGCTGGTGAACAGACGCCTGACTGTGTACTCCATGAACACCTCCATTCCCGAGTGGATGCCCCGCTGTTGCAGGGTACGGATCAACTCCAGGCCGGTGGCGTCCCCGATGTGCGCCAGACGAGGATAGGTGTGACCACCGAAGTTACGCTGGTTGGTCAGCCCGTCGGGAGTGCGATCGAAGATCGCCCCCCATTGCTCGAGTTCGCGGATGCGCTCAGGTGACTCCCTCGCGTGGATCTCCGCCATGCGCCAGTCGTTCAGGTACTTGCCTCCCTTCATCGTGTCACGGAAGTGGGTCTGCCACGAGTCGCGGGGGTCAGCGTTGGCGAGCGCGGCTGCCGCGCCTCCTTCGGCCATCACGGTGTGCGCCTTGCCAAGCATCGACTTGCAGACGACCGCCACCGACGCCCCGGCGCGGGTCGCTTCGATGGCCGCCCTCAGGCCCGCTCCACCAGCGCCGATGACCACCACATCGAACTGATGCGTCTCCAAGTCGCTCATGTGATGCCTCCCCAGAACACCCAGTCAGTCCACCAACCCATGGTGGCACCGTAGACGTAGAGATCGGCGAACATCACCCAGAACAGCGAGTAGAGCGCCCATTCCTTGTGCTTCTCATTGAACCAGGTCGACATCAGCCACAATCGATGGCGCAGTCGAGCCACACCAGACCCGGTCCAGTCGTTGGCGCCCCCGCCGACGAGGTGGCGGAAGGCGTGACAGCCGAACGTGTATCCCGCGAGCAGTATCACGTTGAGTGCGATCACCAGCGTGCCCACCGAGGCCCCCCAGCAGTGAGTGCCATCCGCTTCGTGGAAGTTGACCGATTGCCAGACGTCCCAGGACAGGATGGGAAGGTAGACTATCGCCGCATACAGGAAGTAGCGATGCAGGTTCTGTACGAGGAACAAGCGTGTCTCTCCCTTGTACTCCTTCGCTGGCTTGCTGACCGCGCAGGCGGTCGGGCTCTGGAAGAATGCCCGGTAGTACGCCTTGCGGTAGTAGTAGCAGGTCGCCCTGAAGCCAGCGGGGAAGATGAGGATGAACATCGCCGGCGACATCCACCAGAGGAATTCGGGCACCGGCCCCCCTAGACCTTCAGCACCCGGGATGATCAGTGGGCTGAACAGCGGCGAGAGGACGTGGCTGCCCTCCGACTCGATCGCCATCGTGCCGGCTGCGCCACCCTGTCCACCTGATAGGCCCAACTCACTGAAGACCCAGAAGTCAGCCTCCATGAAGCCGCGCCAGGTCGCATAGACGATCATGATGCCGAGGTAGGTAGCCATCGCCAACGGGCTCTTCCACCAGTCATCGATGCGGTCGGTCTTGCCGAACCCCTTCTGCATCGGGAGTTGGATGTTCTCGCCCACCTGCCAAGCCACCCGTCTACGGGCGCGACTCGGTCGGCTGCGTCCTATCAACCTCACCTTGAATCCGGCACTCTGGGCAAGGTCGAGTGCAATCGTTCGACAGAGCAGTTGAAAACGAACCCCTGACTGTGGCGGCTCATGACATCTTCAGTCACTCGAGGTGTATTCGCAATCAGCGTCGTGCTGGCGCTCCTGCTGGCAGGCTGCCTGTCTGTGGTCAGAGAAGGCGAAGACGTGATCGTACTGGACAATCCAGAACAGTTACCGGAGTCCCTTCCTCCTGTCGAAGTGAGGCATGATGCAGGCTGTGACGACCTGAATCCGATACACTGCTTGCTCCCGTTCCCCTCTGACGCCTTCCTCGCCGAGGATGCCACGACCACGACAGGATTCAGGGTCAACTATGCGAACACGTCACTCCCCGGCACCGGGATATCCGACCATGTCGAGATCACCGGCCTCAATCGATTCGATGGCATCACCCCATCCACCCAGATCATGACGGCGTTCACGACGGTCCCTGACCTGACGGGCGTGGCCGACCAGCATTCCATCGCTGATTCGCTGGCGATCGACCATCCGACCATCCTGCTGAATCTCGGCACAGGTGAGCGGGTCGCGCACTGGGTGGAGGTCGACGCCCGCGCTGACAGGCCGACGGCCACCATCGTCTTCGTGCGCACGCTAGGGGCGCTCGACTACGACACCGCCTACGGCGTCGCTTTCTCCGGACTCACCGACACCTTCGGGGATCCCATCCAACCGTCAGATGCGCTACGTGCCATCATCGATGGGAATGCCACGACTTCGCCGGACATCGAGTCCCGCCGGCAGCTCGTGGACGGCTTCTTTCGGCTCGAAGAGGTCGTCTTGCGGCACGAGCGTTTCGACGGCAGCATGAGCGCCTCCATGTCGCGGCTCAACCTCGAGCGTGGCGACGGCACCGCCATCCTCCTGCACGACCCGGAGCGACGAGTTGTCACACTGGTGCGACAGTTCCGTTACCCCACGTGGGAGAAGGGCCCCGGCTGGACGGTGGAGCTGGTCGCTGGAGTGATCGAGGCGGGGCGCGATCCCGAAGAGGTTGCCCGTGCCGAGGCTCGTGAGGAAGCCGGGTACGACATCGGCGAGCTGGTGTCCCTCGGCACCTTCTACCTGACCCCTGGGGGGTCGTCGGAGCGAATCTTCCTGTTCTATGCCGCCGTCAATCCGCAGATGCGCGTCGCCGGAGGCGGCGG
>CATMIM010000233.1 GCA_950068635.1 uncultured Candidatus Poseidoniales archaeon | reverse complement strand
CCCGCCGCGGCCTGCCTGCCGCTTCGACCGCGCCGCGCATCTCGACCAGACCGCGGATCCCGAGCGCGAACGATTCGCATCGCTTGGTCCAATGTGCTGAAGGCCAGCCGCAGTCGATGCGGTCCAACTCGACCGAGTTCGGTTCCACCCAGGCACCGCATTCGGCCCTGTAGCAGCGCCCGCTCGTCGGATTGCGCTCACCGCGGAACTCCTCGCCGCCCAGTTCCATCCAGAAGGTGCTACGGTCGCAGATGGGGCATGGTCGTCGTTTGAGCGCCGCAAGGTTGGTGCTCGGATTCTCGCCGATGTAGTCCACTTCCCACACCTCGATCAGCGCGCGGATGACATCGGTCTCCTCCGCGCGCGCGAAGAAGGCGCGCAGAACCGCCCACGAATCCTCCTCCTTCGTGGTGATCCCGAGCGGCGTGGTCACACCCTCCTTGTCGATGACGCTCGGCATGAACACCTGCTGACCCGCTTCCACCATCGTGCCCGGCTTGCACCCACCACCCATGAAGGTGGCGTCAGCGAAAGTGCCGGGAAATCGGTTGACGCAGCGTGTGTGCGCCTGCGGAGGGAGAAAGTGTGCGCAATTGAGTGGCACAAGTGCTTGGCATGAGTTGAAATGGCCGACCCCGGAGCAGGGGGCATGGTGGAAGTGGGAGACGACGCACCCGATTTCGAGTTGCTCGATGCGGACAGGAACGGAGTGACCGGAGGGCAGCACCTCGGCCAGCGTGTGGTCATGGCGTTCTTTCCGGCCGCCTTCACAGGCGTGTGCGAGAAAGAGATGTGCACGTTCCAGAACAGCCTCAGCAGTCTCAACGACGCCAATGCCACCGTGCTCGCCATCTCGGTCGATGCCCCCTTCTCCAACGGGGCGTTCGCCGCCGCCCACGGAATCGAGTTCCCCATCCTCTCCGACTACACCCGAGAGGTCACCAACGCCTACGGCGTTGCACTCGACGACTTCGCCGGCATGCCCGGATACACCGCCGCCCAGAGATCGGTGTTCATCGTCAACGAGGAGGGCAACATCATCTGGAAGTGGGTCGCCGACAACCCCGGCCTAGAGCCCGACTACGACGCTGTGCTCGCTGAACTCGGCGCTTGATTTGCCGACAGCGCATCAATCGTCGCGCTCGTGCACCCAGATGAGATGGTAGCCGAAGCCGGTCTTGACGAACGGCCCGATCGCGTTCAGGTCCTGGCCCCAGACAGCCTGCGAGAACTCACGCGCCATCTGCCGTTCCTGGAACCAGCCGAGGTCCCCTCCCTTCGAGCCTGACGGGCACTCGGAGTGCTTGCGCGCCATCTTCTGGAACTCCTTCAATGGCTTGCGCGCCTTCTCGATGCGCTCGCGCAGCTGCGCCGCCTCTCCCTTGGAGCGCACCAGGATGTGCCGCGCGTGTGCTCGCCGGATTGCCATGCCACCACGCGTGCGTGTTCTGCTATCACGGCTTCGCTCACACCTCGCCCCAGGCGAGCCAGCGGGCGTAGGTGCCGTAGATGATGCCGGAGACAGCGAGGCTCTCCTCGTTGAAGTGGCTCATGTCGTCCGCATAGGTGTGGTACTCCCAGGAATTGGAGCCATAGCAGACCAGAGCGTGGCCGTTCGGGTCATCCTCATCCTGCGCGATGTCGTAGACGAACGGGCCGTGGTCGGAGTTGTATGGCATGCCGGTGGGGGTGTTCTTGGCACCGGGCTTCACATCGATGTTGATGTCATACTTGCTGGCGATGTCCGAGCGTTCGGTCTTGAACTTCTCAACGATGCGAGTGATGTGGTCGACATCCGACTGGTAGTTCCCGAACAGCGTCAACGAGTTGCCGCGTTCTAGGTCGGCGTGGTTCATGTCGAGGTTGATGTAGACGATCAGGTTCTCGTTCAGGTTCGCCGCATACTTGTCGACCCACGCCTTCGAGCCGTGCAGCCCCTCCTCCTCGCCCCCGAAGGTGCAGAACTTCAGGGTGTGCTTCGGCTCTCCGAGTTCTGCTGCCAGATACCCGAACTGCTGCGCCAGTTCCAGCACAGTGGCGGTTCCCGAGGTGTCGTCGATGGCTCCCGGGCCGTTGTAGACGGTGTCGTGATGGGCGCCGAAGATGATCAGTTTGTCCGACTTGCCGGTGATGATGCCGCATGGCACGCGCACCTCACGCTCGCCTTGGTTGTCGACTGGAACGTACATGCCGATGCGCACGTCGGTGGATGCCTTGTCCTCCCACGCCTGCCACAACTCTTCACCGGTTTCACGGGAGAGCTGCAGGAAGCCGATGTCCGGGGGGATCTGTCCCGGGTCGTCGAGCAGCGCTTCGGTGTCCACGGTCTTGAAGATCGGAACGCAGTCATCCGCCTCGATCTGGCCGCAGTTCCTCTGCGTGTTCACCACCAGCAGGGCTGCCAGAGTGTGGTTGATCGCCAGACGATAGAGGTCCGTGTTGCTGCCGACACTCGGTCCGGTCCACACCAGACCGATGTTCTGGGTCGCCTCCTCCCATAGTGATTCATCGGTGCCATTGGAGAGGTTGACCAGTTCCATGTCCTCGTTGAAGCCGATCTGCCGGTTGCCGCTGTAGCCTTGGATGACGTAGTCCATGCGATGTTCGAATTCAACCACTGTCGCCTGACCTGAGTTGATGTCGAAGTTTCCGCACGGATCCAGGTTGAGGGGGTCGAATCCGCCATAGGTTCCGGGGATGCAGTAGCGCAGGATGGGATTATCGGTTATCTCGAACATCTTGACGTTGAATCCTTCGATTGTCGCAGCGATCCCCGCGGCGGTGAAGTTCGCCTTGTTCGATTCAGCGGTCGCCAACTCCTCCGCCGTCCCAGAGAGCCGACCTCCCCATTGCGGATGGCCGAGGCTCACGAGGTGCTCGGCGAATCCACGGGCTCTGGCAGTATCGAAGTCGATCAACTCGTACTCCGGTTCAGGCTGCAACCACGCCATGATCATCGGACCTGCCAGGAATCCAGCACCGAGAGTTCCGAGCACCAGCACGCCCACCAGAGCGGCTGCGGGAATCTGGACTCCGAACAGTTCGACCTTGCGCCTGATGAAGCGCGTGGCGAAGTCAGCATCTTCGATTACTTCG
>CATMIM010000232.1 GCA_950068635.1 uncultured Candidatus Poseidoniales archaeon | reverse complement strand
GTGGCGGCATCTTGTTCTGGATGATTCAGGTCGACACTCATTTCCGCAGATACAGCCGCGAAGCGGTCGCTGAACGGGAGGTTCAGTCGGCGCGTGTATCCCTGCTGGTCGACGAGGTCGCCAGACTGTCCGATGACTGCGTCGCCCTGCTGCACACCCAGCCGAGGCTGCACGGTTTGATCACCGCACACACCACGATCACTCGCTTGGAGCAGTCGCTGGAAGCGGGGGGCGGCAGGATCAGCGTGCGCGAAGCGGCGTCTGACTTGCTGGTGGCAATCCGCGGCATGCTCTCCTCACACTTGACAGATGGTGACTTCACCAACCCCGAGGCGGAGATCGACGAAGGGGTGCTGGCACTGTCAGCCCGACTGTTCGACCTGTTCGACGCGCTCGACCTCGCTAATCCGCACAACCTCGGCCTCTCCTCACTCGAGACCCGCCGGCTCGGAGAACTCGCGCACGCGGTCGGCGACGACTCATGGGCGGAGTCCTGCTACCGAGAGGTGGTTGAACGAATCGCACCCGGAAATCTGGTGTCGATGCGCTGCTTGGCAGCGATATGTCGTGACGGAGGCGATCTCGATGGCGAGGCGCACTGGGTGGCTGAGCAGTTGTCTCAGGAACCGGACGATGAGGAACTGCTGCGACGCCTGTCGCTGCTGCAGCCGGATACCGCCGAGCGCAATGTCAAACGACTCGAGGCGCTCGGGAAGGCTACCGCTGCCGACCACTCGTTCCTCACCGGCCTGAAGGAGCGTCTCCAAGGTGAGGCGGGTGACCAGTCGCTGGCCGCCGTCGAAGCAGCCCTTGAAGAGAATCCCACCGTCGAACAGCATCTGCTCAAGGCCCGTCTGCACAGACGTCGGGACGAGATCCCCCTCGCCATCGACAGTGTTCACGCAGGATTGGAGATGCCAGGAGGTCGCCAGCATGGTGAGGCGTGGGCACTGCTCGCTCAACTGCTTGAATCCGACCCGAAGAAGTTGCCCGAGGCTCTCAAGGCCGCTGTGCACGCCTACGCACTAGAAGCGGGTGGCACTGGAATCGTGCTGCTGAAGGCGGACCTGCTCGAGCGCAGCGGCAGGCCCGAGGATGCGTTGGAGGCGCTCGAAGCGGCCGTGGAGCAGACCCCATCCAATGCGGAGATTCGCTCACATCTGTCGCAGAGCCACCTGTATGCAGGCAGGCGTCAGGAGGCGTGGGAGGTGCTCGAAGGCGCACCTTCGTGGTCCGAGCCACAACTGCACATTCAGAAGGGTCGTCTGCTGCTCTCCGATTACGATGCCAACAGAGATGCAGGCCATGCTGACACCGACATCCTCGTCAAGGCCGAAGGAGCGTTCCGCTCCGCGCTCGACCTCGACCGAGAGAATGGCCTTGCCTGGCTGTGCGTGGCTCGTTGCCAACGGCTCGGCGGGGACTTGGGCGAGGCGAGCATCTCACTCAACCGCTCCCGCCGTCTGATGGATGACCCATTGGTCGCCGCCGAGGAGAGCCTGATCGCCCTCGATGAAGGGCGCATCAACGATGCAGCCCGCCTCATCGACGAGGCGGATGTCAGCGAGCGCGTGTCGCTCGTCGTACCGTACGTGAAGGGCCTCGTGAGTGCTCGCAGGGGCCATCATGAAGAAGCTCTCGAACGGTTCGGCGAGGTGCTGCTGGCCGACCCGCATCACGTGCGCGCCCGTCTGAACCGCATCACGCTGTACCTTCTCATGGACGATGTCCAAAGGGCGCTCGACGACTGCGACTGGCTGCTGCAGACGTATCCCAACCTGCTGCTCGCAAGACTGCGCAGGGCGGAGGCACTCATTCAGCACGGCATCTTCGATGAGGCTGAGGCGGACATCAAGAACGTGCTCGCGGAGCAGCCGGAGAATGAGGTGGCACTCACGAGGCTGGGAGCCTGCCTGCTCGCCCAAGGTCGCGCCGAGGAAGCGTTCATCCCACTCAACCAGGCGATGAGTCTCGCCCCTGACTACCCTGAGGCCACCTACCAGCGTGCTCTGCTCTATCTGGAACTAGGGGAGGTGGACAGCGCCCTCACCGACTTCGAGACCACCACACGCATCAATCACAGGCACCTCGACTCCTTGCTGCGCATCGCAGCCATCCACCATGAGCGGGATGACCTGCAACACGCCGAGTCAGCATGGAGGGCGGTACTCGATGTCGATCCGGAGAACAAGCTCGCCCGCCGGCGCATCGAGGAGGTGCGCACCACCATCGTGGAGACCGGTTGAATTTCCGGTTTCTAGGATTGCTTGAGAGACACTAATTACACTCACCCCATGCCTCAATCATGCGACAAAAAACCATGATTGCTTGTATGCTGTTAGTTGTGACCGCTCTTGCTGGTTGTACCGCGGGGGTAGTTGATGACACACACCCATTTGCAGGTGAATGGACTACTCAAGGAGGTCTCCTCATGTTATTCATGGAAACATCGGGCGGTGGGTGTGAAACAACTTGGGACGCGAATGCAGGTATTGCGGTCAACACCATCGACTGCACAGCCTTGACCGGAGTAAAATCGGTGGTAACATGGAATTACACCTTCGCAGGTGATACCCTCTTCATGCAGAGCATCCAACTAGAGATTACGGACGCCGATGGCAATACTACGACGACTGATACCTCAGACATCACCATCTGCGGCGCGTACGTGCCAAGGGATATCGCCCCCGATGAAGCATCATGGAAGGCTGAGGTCAATGCAGTGACATGGCCTGATTATTGCTCAGAGATAGTCGGAATATCGGCATGAAATATCTCACCTAACTACCCTCAATCGCTTTCAGAGCGATGTTGCCCCCCTGTCGCTTGCCTCAGAAGGTTGATGACGCCTGAGCGGATCGCTCGCCCATGCCCTTGGAACCCGGAGACAGAGCCACTGGATTCATCCTGCCCAACGCCCACCCGAGTCTGGGGAACCCCAGCATGAGCTTGTCAGATGTGCTCACCTACAAGGGAGCGATAGTCGTGTTCTCCTGCCTGCATTGCCCGTATGTCGTTGGGAACCACGGAAGGATCGATGCTCTTGCCGCCCGCGCCGCCGCCGATGGAATGGGCTTCGTGGCGATCAATTGCAACTCCGCCAACC
>CATMIM010000231.1 GCA_950068635.1 uncultured Candidatus Poseidoniales archaeon | reverse complement strand
GAACATTCCTACGGGTGCCTTCTTCTCGCCCCCCTTCTCAGCCTTGCCGGAAGTTCGCGTCGCAGTGCTGGTGGCGGAAGTTCGGACAACAGAACGGCCGGCTGCGGCCGCCTCTGAGCGAATCTCCGTTTCGAGTTCCTCGCGTATCTCTTCGGTGATCTTCTTGGTCAACTTCTTGGTGATCTTCTTCTCGATCTTCTTGGTGAGCTTCTCCTCGTCCAGTTCTGCAATTCTCGCTTGCAATCCTTCGGCAGCGCCTACGTAATGCGATGACGCTTGCACCAGCGCCGTCTCCATCGCCGCCTGCACCTGCAGTTGCACCACCTCCCCTGAGTGGTCCCTCCACTTGCGCCATTGCAGGTTGGTGTGCGACAGGATGTCGCTTCCGCACTTGGGGCAGAACGAGCGCTTGGGGGGTTTGAGCACCGGGATCGCGCGCAGGTCATCGCTCGTCAGGTCGATCTCGTCGATTCCACCCGCAGCGATGTCGTGGATGTGGTGACTCGCCTCCATGCCGAGTTTCATCGCAGTCTGGAACTGCGGGTCCGAGATGGTGACCTTGCCAGACAGGACGTTGGCCCACGCGTCCGTCTTCGAGGAGACGCTGGCCACGGCGGCTGCCGCAGCCGGGCTGCTGGTGAAAGTGGCTCCTGAACCGCCGGCCGGCACACCCGGTTTCGACACGGGTGCAGCCGTTGCCATCTCCTCTGCTGCATCGGCGGTGGCGGCGATGCCGAGTTCGATCGGGTTGGCTCCCTCCTCGACCTTGGCGATCAGGTCGAATTTATCGGCCATCGACAGGTCATCACGAGCACGAATGGCGTCTTTCAACTGCCTGATGTCGTGCCCAGTGGAGGTTACCGGGCTCTGTGAATCGAAGTCCTGACCGCATGCTAGACAGAACTTGGCCGTCGCCTCAACGACTCCCTCGCACTGCGGGCAGTGGACCGCCATGTGGGTCGCCACACCCCGACTCCATTTCAAGCATGACGTTCAGCAGCGCAGCCCGCGCAGATTCCGCGCGCGCTGGCGTATGCGGGCATCAGCCACCATGTCAGTCACTGATGGCTGACATGAGTGACAGCACAGCGTCCCGGTCGAGTTCGCGTATCAGCGGGGCCAGTCTGGGGCCGCGCGGACGTCCCAGAAGCAATTCGTAGAGCAGTGGGAAGGCGGTGCGCGGTGTCATCCCCGCCGCTTCGATGCTGGCGCTGATGTGCTCCTGGATGGCCGATTCATCCCACTCGGTCGATCGCAGTCCGGCAGCGAATCCTGACAGGAGGTCACGTTCGGTCTGCTCGAGTCCTGCGAGCCAATCGGCGTCGACATCTGCCTGCAGGAGGATTCGCACCTCCCCAGGAAACCAGTCGGACACGATCCAACTGCGCATCCGTCGCTCCCTCTCCAGCAACCGCGGGTCGGGCGCGCTGGCATCCACCCCGTGTGTGCGGGCCAAGGAATCGAACACGCCTTGCCTGTTCGCCTTCACCTGACAGAGCATCGAAAGATGGCTGAAGGACATCTCCAGTGCATCTCCTTCGCTTACTTCGCCTCGCGCCACCTGGCTCAGTTCGAATCGGCGTGCGTCATCCATGCGCTGCCGTTCCCTGCGCTCTCCTTCGCCGACCGGTTTCTGCTCGATGCCGCGCAGTTCAGCATGGTAGCGTCGTTCCAGCCGTTCGTATTCGTCGGCGAGCGAGATCAGCCCCGCGCCAGGGTCGAAATCGATGTGTTTCGCCGGTTTCGCCCGGCTGATGAGGAAGCGCATGATCTCCGGGGGAACGAGTTCCAGCAGTTCGCTGCCGCTCATCGCATTCCCAGCGCTGCTCGACATCGCTCCCTGTCCCTTCAGGTTGATCCATTCGTACGGCAGCCCGAGCGGCGGCTCCACGCCGAACAGCGAGGCCAGCGGCTGCGCGGTGTCCCACGAGCTGCCGGCTGAGGAGTGGTCCTTCCCGAACGGCTCGCAGGTGACGCCTATCCACGACCAGCGGGCCGGCCAGTCCAATCTCCAAGGGAGTTTTCCTCCTCCAGTGCGCAAGTCCGTCCTGCCGGTCTCCCCATCCTCGTTGCGCCATTCAACGTGCGGCCAATCGTAGCCTGTCACCCTCACGCCGTGCATCCGCCCATGGTCATCCATCGGATTGAAGGGGAACCAGTCGGCGTCCAACTCCCGGCCGCTGATACGCTGGAGCAGTCCACGAATCTCGTCGCGCTGCTCACATGCCGTGCGCACCGACGCTTCGTACTCTCCATCGGCATACGACTGGTAGGCGTCGATCACGCGATGCTCGATTCCCAGTTCATCGAGGCAGGAGAAGAACGGGTCCAGGAAATGGTCGGCGTACGTTCCTTCGCCGTCAGGTGCAGGAATGGTGGCCAGCGCCCTGCCCACATGGGCATCGTATGTCTCGGGGTCGAGGAACGGGTAGACCTTGCGCAGTGGGTCAGCGGAGTCAGCGATGTAGACCAGTTCTGCATCCAAGCCGCGGTCTTCGCACGCCCGCACGATGAGGTCGGCGGTCAGCACCTCGCGCATGTTTCCGACGTGAATCGGGCCGGAAGGGGTGATGCCGGTGGCGACGATGTGGGAATCCGCCCGCTCGGCCAACTGCTCGGCGACCACATCCGCCCAGTGCATCGCGCCCGCCTCTCCACTCAGACGGTTACGGCGCGGATCAATCCTCGGAGCGGAATCCCGGCGATCTCGTCCTTCGTCGTCTTGTTCACGAGCACGAGACAGAGGACGACCTCGGCTCCGGCTGAGTGCAGCGCTTCAATCGCCTGGCGCATCGTATCTCCGGAGTTCAGCAGGTCGTCGACTATCACCACCCGCTTGCCTCCGACCTGTCCGTACTTGTTGGAAAGGGCTCCGGACTCACCATCGTTCCCGCCGCGGAAGATGGAGACCTCACGGCCGAGTTGGTCCGAGACGGATTGTGCGAACATGATCCCGTTGATGCTGATGCCGACGACGGTGGTGAAATCATCACCCAGATGCTCGTCACAGATGTCGGCCATGATCATCCCGATGGCATCGATGCGATTCGGCTTCACGCCGATGGTGCGCCAGCCGATGCGCACGTCCTCGGGCTTCGCTTCCGGGGCTGAGGTTCCTTGCAGCCA
>CATMIM010000230.1 GCA_950068635.1 uncultured Candidatus Poseidoniales archaeon | reverse complement strand
ACACTGACACAAAGGGAGGTTCTGCGCTCAGCATCGCTCACGCAACTGGGAAACCGATTGTTCTGGCGGGGGTAGGCCAGGGATACGATGATCTGAGGCAGTTCGACCCAGACTGGCTAATCGAGGAGATGTTCGCATGAGTGATGACATCCTTCAGTCAGAAGAGTCCATCCAGTTCTTCTCGCTGATTCACATGCTGCAGCGCAGTGCACTGATTGGCTTGGGGCTGATGCCCGGCTCCGAGGGTGGATTCCAAGCCAACCTGGATGAGGCGAAGGCGGCCATCGACCTCATTGGAGTGCTGCAGAAGCGGACGCAGGGAAACCTCGAGGAGGTCGAGAAGACGCTGTTGCAGACCATCCTGTCGGAGTTGCGCATGCAGTTCGTCCAAGCGCCCAAAGAAGTCGAGCGCAAGCAGGCAGAGCAGGAAGCCGCCGAGGAGTTGAAGCAGACGTTCGAAGATCCCAAGAGCGCATCCGTCGAGACTCTCATCGACGACGATGAAGGCAGTGATTCTGAGGAGTGAGTGCACCGCTCGATTGATGAGTCCGCCTTGCTTGGCCCGCTTCAAGAGGGAAGCAAGTGACACGCGTCACCGATGTCGAGGATGAGGATGCGCCACTGGTGCTGGTCGTCGACAACAATGCGATGGTTCTCCATCGCCTTCATCAGTTGTTCACCCAGAAGGGCTACCGGGTGCTTGAGTGCGAGGATGGGGACAAGGCGGTCGATCTTTGCGTCGCAGAGGAGCCCGAACTAGTACTGCTATCGCTCGATATCCCTACTCTTGATGGGCACGTGGCGGCGCTGGAGATGCGCGAGTCGCGCGAGGATGCGCGCATAGTGCTGATAGCATCGCGCGGGCACATGCAATTGGCACGCGACGCGGCATTCAGCGCGGGTGCCGTGGCTGTGCTACAGAAACCGGTCACGGCGACTTCCGTGGATGAGGTCTGGGACGACATCATGGGTGATGTTCCTGATGCCCCTGGCGTCGCCGACCTCGACCAACTCTATCCGGATATCGAGGAGAAGGATGCCGCGGACGTCTCCGCGGCCGACCTGTTGGGGGACCTTCCATTGCCACCACCACCAGACGCCCTTCCCGCCTTGTCCAAGAAGCCCCCTCGCCGCCGCCGGGGAATTGGTTTCCTGCTGCTCGCATTGGTGCTGTTGGGGGGCGCGCTGGCAGCGATCGGCTATGGGTTGAAACAGATGGGCATGCTGCCGTTCTGATCAATCCAGATCCGGAACATCGGGTGGCCCGCCCCCGATCAATCTCGCTGCTGGGGGTTGTGGTAGGGTCGCTGGTTGCTGGACGGCCTGCAGCTCAACCAACTGCACTGGCACATATGGGACATATGTTGAGCCCGGCGGAGCATCAGTGACCACCTCAATCCTGTGCTGCAGGCTGGTGATCAGGGTTGCATCGCAGCGTGAAAGCCGCGCATCCAACTCCCGATGGATGTTGTACTGCCACAATGCCAGTGCGAACAAGCCCACGGTCGCTATGAGGGCGAACAACCAGGTCATCGCGTAGGCCATCACCATGCGGATGGGCCCCGCCCCTGTCAAGCATTCGCCAAGCGCTCATCCTGAGATGATGCCGTTCACTGCTTCCACAGGGTCTTCAGCGCCCGTGATCGGCCGCCCGATGACGAGCAGGCTGCTTCCCGCAGCGATGGCGTCCTCAGGTGTGGCGACGCGTCGCTGGTCATCGGCAGCGCTTCCAGCAGGCCTGACGCCCGGCGTCACCAGCAGGAATGGCTCGGGTAGGAGGCTGCGCAGGTGCGCAACTTCGAGGGGTGAGCAGACTGCACCATGGACTCCTGAATCGTACGCCAGTTGAGCCAGCCGCTCCACCTCTCCTTCCTCAGCGTCCAGGCTTGTGAGAACCGTGATGGCCAGCAGCCGCATGTCGTCACCTGCGCCGCGCACAGCCGCTTCGAGCATCTCAGAACCACCGCTGGCGTGCACGGTCAGCAGCTCCACCCCTAGTTCAGCAGCCGCGCTCGTCGCCAATCCTACCTGATGTGGGATGTCGTGCAGCTTGAGGTCGAGGAACACCCTGCCGCCGCGTTGCTTGATTGCGTCGACCACTTCTCTGCCGGCGTGTGTCCACAGTGACACGCCGACCTTGAACCAGCAGATGCCAGAAGGAAGCAACTTGTCGACCAGATCGAGAACACGGTCCACATCGAGGATGTCGAGCGCCACGATGACCTGGTCAGCGCGTACCATCAGCCGCTTCGGCCCGCCCCCAATCCCTCAATGCTTCGGTTGCTAAATCCAGTCATTCTCTAGGATGGGATGGACTGTGTCGATTATCGATTCCTCGATCGGGCGCCACTCCATACCCAGCTCTCGTTCGGCGGGCGAGGCATCGAAGAACGATTGCTTCCTGAGGTGCGCCCGAGCCCAACTGACAGTGATCTTTGGATGGAACAGGGCGGCGAGCAGTGCCAGGCTGTAGGGAATCTGCCTCCTCGGCCACTTTCGGTCGGGGAATTCATCCTCGAGTATCTTGGCGATGTCACGCATCCATGCGTGTCCACCCACCACGAGATAACGTCCTCCAGGCTGGCCCCCTCTGAGTGCTCGCACATGCGCTTCCGCCACGTCTCTGACATCGACGACGTTGACGTGTAGCGGTATTACCATCGGCGGATTCCGATTGATCAGTGCCACTATGAAGGACAGGCTTCCGCGGAGATGCCTTCGGGTCATCGGAGGTCCGAATGTCACGCACGGATGGATGGTGACCAGTCGTGGAGGGTCCTTCGCCTGTGCATGCCAGTCGCGCACCACCCGTTCCGCGCTCGCCTTGGCCAATCCGTAGGGATTGAACTTGACACTGGAGTCATCACACCAATCCTCGTTGCTGAACACCCTCCCGTCTTCGAACGTGCTCGAACTGATGGCGGCAGTGGAGGCGGTGTTCCGCAGCTGGAACACCCCCCGGGCCGTCTTCTACCGGGACCTCAATGGCATTTCCCATGACATGGGTACTGCCGTGACGGTAATGCCCATGGTATTTGGCAACCTGGGGCCCACTAGTGGGTCCGGTGTCCTATTCACCCGAGATCCCTCGACCGGAGCCAATCAGGTATACGGCGAGTTCCTGTCCA
>CATMIM010000229.1 GCA_950068635.1 uncultured Candidatus Poseidoniales archaeon | reverse complement strand
ATATCCTGGTGGAAGCGGACATCCCGACGGTCATCGACGCTGACGCGCTCTATTCGCTCCCTGCAGGCGCATGGCCGGCGGACCTGCGCGGGGTGGCGACTCCGCACAAGCAGGAACTCACCATCTGGATGTGGAAGGAGACACCGCAGTCCGTGCTCATGGCAGCCGAGGCTGGATTCGAGGATCCGGAGTCGTGTGTCATCATCCGAACCGGTGCGGTCGACCAGCTGCACGGCTTCGAGGGTCGCCGCTGCGACTGCCGGGGCGGCCACCCGCGGATGGCGACGGGAGGCACCGGCGACCTGCTCGCCGGAATCATCGCCGGGCTGCTCGCCCAGGGCATGAGTCCGTGGCCTGCCGCCCGGCTCGGTTGCCATATCCTGCGTAGGGCCGGCGCCGCCGCGGCAGAAGAGCATGGACCGGGGATGCTAGCCAGCGACGTTCCCGTGCACATCTCGAAGCAGTTGATGCTGCTGCTGAATGAAAACGGCTGATTTCGCTGGCAGGGACTTTCAAGCCCACGTCGGGGTTGGGCGAGGCATGGCGGCGCTGAAAGTGCTCGTTGGTTGGGCCATTCTCATTGGCCTGATCAGCCTGCCATTCCTCTACGCCTTCTGGAGGAGCTGGGACCGGCCCTCGCGCGCCGCTCTCGACGAGCAGGACCGCCGCATCGAGGAGCGTGACACCCGAGACGCGTTCATCCGCGAGGAAACCAAACTGCGTGAGCAGGAACACCTGATGGCACTGGCAGCGGTTCGTGAACGACGCACTTTCGCCTACGATGCGCCCACCAAAGAGGGCATCAAGGATGTGTTCTCAGTGCTCGCGGGGGAGAAGGTGCGCAGGACCGAGCATGAACTGACGATCGAGCAGATCGCAGAACTCGAGACCATCCCCGTGAGTGTTTCGGTACCGGACATCGAGGCGGATGAATCTCCGGAGGACGAACTCTCCAAGGATGTCAGGGCGACTCCTGTGCCACTGGGGATCGAACTTCCGCCTGGAGTGGCCGGCGCCCAACGGGAGCGGAAGGAGAGTTCGTGGGCAGCGGACGCCGAGTTCGACTGGCCGGAGTGGGAGTGAGCCGGATGCCGAGACAACGCGAGGTCACCGCCGAGGGCGGGAAGAAACGGCGCATCACTCGTGAGAGCGCCAGGAATCTGGTGACCAGGACCGGGTCGGGTGCGAAGCGCATCGCCACGGCGCCCGGTCGCAAGGTGAGAGGAAAGGTCGTGCAGGTGCGGGCGCGGATGAAGGCGGTGCAGTGGACGCCGGGGAAGATGATGGTTGAGTACATCCGCTTCAACATCACGGGTCTGGTGAACGTCTCGATCTTCTTCCTGCTCTACGAGGTGCTCTACCGCATCAACATCTGGCCGGAGCATCGGGCAGTGGCCGCGTGGGCGGTGGCGCTGTTCCTGAGTTCCATCGAGTCTCACTGGGCTCACTACCGGTTCACCTTCAAATCGGGTGCGCCGTACCTCACCAGTCTGCGCTGGGGATTGACTGTCTATGGCACACAATTGGTGCTGTCGACGACATCGGAGTATCTGCTCATCGAAAAGTGGGATGTGAACCACAGGGTTGCCTGGCTGATCAACACCTGCCTGTTCGGCTTCGCGACCTTCGCCTTCCTGCGCTGGCTCGCCTACCCTCCGGAGTTGGACACCGAACCGCTGACGACCTTCGGAGTTGCTACCTTGGACGCCGAGGACGAATGACTCTCACGCCGCCCTTGAGCGCAGCACGATTGAAGAGGCGTGGTCGTCCGGCTGAGTCCAATGTTCGAGCGAGCGCGTGGCACGCGCGACTTCGGTCCCGCGGATATGGGACGACGCTTGGCGTTCGAGAGATTGTGTGACCAAGTCGCTGCCAGATGTGGTTTCGCACGCGTCGCGACGCCCACCTTCGAGCGGTTGGAACTGTTCACCGCCAAGTCCGGCGATGCGATCGTCGACCAGCTCTACGCCTTCAAGGACCGCAGCGACCGCGATCTGACGCTCAGGCCGGAGTTGACCGCTCCTGTGATGCGCATGGTTGCCGAGCAGGGCGGGCAGATGGCCAAACCGGCCCGCTGGTGCTACTACGGCCCCTGTTTCCGCTACGAGGAGTCGAAGGCGGGCCGTTTCCGCGAGTTCTGGCAGTACGGATGTGAGATCCTCGGAGCTTCTGGCCCGCTCACCGAGGCGGAGGTGGTCGGATTCGCCTGCAGCATCCTCGATGCCGCGGGTCTCGTAGACTGGGAACTGCGCGTCGGCAACGTCGGCGTGCTCAAAGACGTGCTCAGCGGACTGGCGCTGGAAGGAGCGGCCGTAGGCGATGCGATGCGCCTGCTCGACAAAGGCGACTTCGACGCCTTGGCGGCGCTGGGGATCGATGCAGCCGGTACTGAGCTGCTGCGCGCTCTGGCGGGTCTTGAGGGAGGGGCTGAAGCCATCCCGCGCGCACGGGACATCCTCACTGGCATGGGCATCACCACCTCTTCGCTGGATGACCTGGAGCAGATGCTCGACGCGCTCTCCGCCCTCGCCCCCGCTCCCCCCTCGCTCACCGTGGACTTCACCGTCGCCCGCGGCCTCGACTACTACACCGGAATGGTGTTCGAGATCGACGTGGCTGAACTGGGTGGCGAAGGCCAGGTCTGTGGCGGGGGCTCCTACAATCTGCTGCACCTCTTCGGTCTGGAGGATCTCGACCCGTGCTGTGGCTTCGGGCTCGGGTTCGACCGGGTGCTGATCGCCCTCGAGCGTCAAGCCGAGCGGCTCGGGCGCGCAGAGGTGGTTCCGGGCGAGAGTTCAGGTCCGGGCGCCTTGGCCGTCATCCCGTTCAAGGTCGATGCAGCAGTGGTGCTGCCGTTGGTCGGTGAGTTGCGCGCGGCTGGAGAGCAGGTGCTGCTCGAACTGCGCGAGCGCAATCTCGGTCGCTCGATGTCCTGGGCGAACGCTTGCGGTGCCGAGTTCGCCCTCATCGTCGGTCCGCGCGACCTCGAAGCGGGTGAAGCGACCATCAAGCGGCTTTCTGATGGAGAGCAGCGCACCACCCGGATCGAATCGGGTGCCGTGATCTCCACTATCGCTGAACTGCGCGATTGAATCGGCCGCCGTATCAGTCGCGCTTCCAGCGACCGCTC
>CATMIM010000228.1 GCA_950068635.1 uncultured Candidatus Poseidoniales archaeon | reverse complement strand
AAGCCATCCGAATCATAGTCGAGCGGATAGCGGTCGGCGTTCTGCGCACCGGGAATGAACTCACCCGGCCAGTGTCCCTTGCGCGAGGAGTTCCAGTGCGGGTTGGCCCAGTTGTCACCAGCACCGTCCGAGTCTGAATCCGCCCACTGCGACCAGTCATCGGGGAATGTGTCTCCGGCGTCGGAGCTCCCGTCGCCATCGCTGTCAGGACAGCCGTAGCGGTCGCGCGTGGACGTTCCGTGCTCATCCGGGCAGGCGTCACCGAGGTTGCCCTCGGGGTTGTCACCATAGCCATCGGCATCGATATCCTGCCACTGGGTCTCATCATCTGGGAACACATCCGGGTTGTTGCCGTCCGGGTTGTCTCCCCAGCCATCACCGTCACGGTCGGACCACTGCGTCTCATCGAACGGCAGGTCGTCCGCCTGGGTGGCACCGTCGGAGTTGTTGTCACCCCAGCCGTCACCATCGGTGTCCTTCCACTGCGTCGGGTTGTTCGGGAATCCGTCGGTCACGTCGGAGATCTTGTCTCCATCCGAGTCCGGGCATCCCGGCTTGTCAACCGTCCACACACCGGGCAGCGTCGGGCACCAATCCATGTCGATGGCGCCCTGCATGAACTGCCCGAGTCCGAGACTCTCGAACTGCGGCGTGTCGTCGATGTCGTTCCAGTTGTCGCCGAAGTGATCGCCATCGCTGTCGTTCCACTGCGTCGGCTCGGTGGGGAAGGCGTCGCGCGAATCCGACCACCCGTCACCGTCTGTGTCGGGGCAACCGAACTTGTCCACGAAGGAGGTGCCAGCTACCGTGGGGCAGTCATCAGCGAGCACTCCGGTCGGGTTGTCACCGTAGGTGTCACCGTCAGCATCACGCCACTGTGTCGGCTCCAAGGGATGGGAGTCGTCCACGTCGGCGTAACCGTCACCATCGGTGTCCACACAGCCCACGTATGGTGACACGGTGGCGTTGCCCGGCGTCAGCGGGCAGTCGTCGTCCTCGTCGGCGACGCGGTCATCATCGGCGTCCTGGATGAGTCCCTTCCAGACGTAGATGTCGAAATCACCGGCGCTGGTCAAGTTGTCCGAGCCGAACTCGGCCGGGTTGTTGCTCGCTCCCTTGAAGCGACCGGCGGTGTAGACGACATCCTGCGCGTCGACATCGATCGACCAGCCGCGGTCGCCGCCTGAAGGGCCGCCAGCGAGGTAGATGCCATCCCATTCGCCGGCGCCCGTCGTCATCGAAGCGACGAACGCATCGGACGAACCGCTCGTGTTCTCGGTGATCATCGACTGGCCGTGCTCGAAGGACACCTGTCCGGCGACCTGTCCGGTGATGTAGACGAGCGTTTCGTTCTGGTTCAGGGCGAGCGAGAACCCTAAATCCTCAGCAGCGCCGCCAGCCTTGCGCGCCCACTGCCAAGTACTCGAGGAGTCGATCTTGCCAGCCCAGACATCCACGGATCCAGAATCGGAGGTCAGCCGTTCGTTGCCGAAGTCGGCCAGCACGCCCTCGAAGTCGCCTATCAGGTAGATGTCGTCGCTGCTGTCAGCGATGATTCCCCGCAGCATGTCCTTGCCGGGCCCGCCGCCGTTCGTGACCCACTCCACGTTGCCGCCGTCGTCGACCTGCATCACCCAGATGTCGACCGAGCCGCTCCTGGATGTGAGCGTCACTCCTCCAGGGAACTCCACGGTGCTGGCGAAGGTACCTCCGATGTACCAGTAGTCACCAGTCGGACTGGGGGCGACCGAATTGGCAGAATCGAATTGTGAAACACCACCCCAGCCGTGCTGGGACGACCAAGTGCCGTCAACGCCTAGGAATCCGACATAAGCATCGGATGTGTACGCGCCCGACGGGTCCAGGGTGCTCTCGTAGTACCAGTCACCATCCGAGTCGGTGTAAGCGTGAATCTGGCCCGCATACGAACCAGAGACAGTCACCGAGTTGTTGAACACCTTGACATCAGTAGGCATTACCTGCCCAAACATATCAGCACCCCAAAAGTCGTAATCTGGTTGCTTGTCTGAGGTCTGAGCCCAAAGCCAGTTGCCGTTGTTGTCCAATTTGCCCACGAACATGTCGTAGTTGGATTGAGCGTGTGCCGACAAGGAGATCGAACCCAACTGGACCGATGGTGATGCCGAACCCTGATTGTCCATGAACGGGCCGGTCACGTAGACGTTGCCTGCTGAGTCGACATCGATTCCAAGCCCCCAATCCTCGTAGGCACCACTGATCTGTGAAGCCCAGACCCAGTTCCCGTTCGTATCCATCTTGGCGACGAATCCATCCAGCCCCCCAGCCGAGTTCAGGGTGGTCGAGCCGAATGTGGCAGAACCGCTGAAGGCCCCAGTGACATACACGTTGTCTTGAGAATCGAGCACCATGTCCCATGCCATGTCCGCTCCAGAACCACCGGCCGAGGCAGCCCAGTGGTCGAGGTTGGCACGGCCCAGAGTACGCTTGATGGTCGAGTCCTGGGCTGGGCTGAGGACACCGGGATCCCGGTCGTCTGCGGAGGTGCTCCGAACTTCGTCGGAGGAGTCCGAAATCATGGGTGTTAGATAAGCAGTCAACAGCAACACTGAGAGGAATAACGTGGCTCGACAGAGTGACACACGGGAGGTTTCCATACGCTTCGCGATTTACGCTTACTCTAAGAGAGTATCACATGCTCGTACAATGCATCTGGACGCTTTCCTCGTGCGCCGCGCTCACGGATTCCAACCTCCTGTGGAAAGAGCCACTGGGGAGATTTGAACTCCCGGCCTCCTGATTACGAATCAGGTGCTCTACCAGCTAAGCTACAGTGGCAACGAAGCGGGGCACAAAAGAGGTCGGAATAAGCGAATCGGTGCCCCACGACAGAGCGGATCACCATTCCATCCAATGGTCGCGGCCCGAGCCGTTGACGATGGCGTGCACGGCCGACACCACGTCCTTGAGCTTCTGCTTGATGCCGCCCGTCTGCACGGACTCGCGGGTGACGGAGCGGCGCTCGCGCCAATCATCGAGACCATCCAGCCACTCGTCGTCGTGCATCTCCCGCACTCGAGGTCTTTCACGGCGGTTGTCTTCAGAATGTTCGACGCCGAGGAAGCCAGCCAGTGAGCCGATGCGCTCGGCGAACTC
>CATMIM010000227.1 GCA_950068635.1 uncultured Candidatus Poseidoniales archaeon | reverse complement strand
GGAGTGGGAGCCTTCGTGCTCTACGCCGGCTCAACCGGAGCGATTCGCACCGGCGCCAGATGGAGCGCCAAACAGATGCTCTCCGAGGCGCAGATGATCGCTGCCAGGGGGATGCGTCGCGAACTGAAGGAGGCCAAGACCACGGTCGAGGAGGCGACCGGCAGCGCGATGGACCTTGAGAAGCCTGATGTTGAGAAGCGGAAGAAACTGTCCAGACTCGACGCGGGAGCGAGCGTCGAACTCGATGAGTTCGATGTGATGGGTGCCCTCACAAGCCATCGCCGCGACCCGCGCGCGCTAGGCTCGCGCCAAGGAGGTGGTGTCATCTCCACCGAGGAGGCCGATGAGATGGACGCTGAACTCACCGAGCTGCAGGAGGGTCTCAGCGCCCAGCGAGAGTACGAGATGGAGGCTAAGAAGAGCGGGCGGCGAGGAGTGTTCGTGCCCGAAACGCAGGCATCCGAAGTGCAGGAGGAGGCGGAGCCGGAAAAGGCGCTCAAGATCCGGCGTAAGCGGAAGGTGAAGGAGACGGAACCTGAACCTGAACCTGAGCCAGAGAAGCCGAAGCGAAAAGGGCCATCGGTGGCAGAGGATGACGACTTCTCCGACTTCTCACTGTGAATCAATCATCAGCGGGTGTCCCAAGGAACGTTGGGCGAGCCACGGATCCAGAGTTGCTTCGGGTGGAACTCGAGCAGCGCGGGGGTCTGCAGACAGGGCTCGCCATCAGCCTGCACGATGAGCGCCGGGTCGTGGGATGCATCAGTGGGGTTTCCGTCGGCATCGACCGCGCGGATCTCCAGTCTTCGACAAGGCTTGAGCTCGATTCCCCACTTGCCGATGTGCTTGCCTTTCCTGAGCGGACCCATCAGGCCGAGCATCTGGATCTTGCTGAGTCCCCAAGCCGTGCACAGGTGGCCGTGATCGACGATCGGGGAGGCGTTCGGAGCGACCTTGTAGCCGCCACCGAACATCTCCGACAGCGAGTAGCACAGCATAGAGAAATCAACAACGATTCCTGGTTCATCGTCGATCTTCACCCACGCCGTCTTCTTCTTCCACGGGATGATCTCCGTCATGCCGAGATAGGTGTACTTGATCGAGCCACGAATCCACTTCCCGCGAGTCAATTTAGCCCGCGCGGTCGCAGATGTGACTCCGCTGTCAGACTCCAGGAACACCCAGCGCACCACCCTGCCCTCGATGTCCGCCGGCCCATCCCACTCAGGGTTGTTCTGCGGTTCCGGATAGCCTCCCTCGCTGGGTGCTGGCACTCCCTGCAGACGCAGCGCTCCAACGTGCCGGTCGATGCCGGAAGTCAGGATGGAGACGACCCCGTCCACCCCTTTCATCGGGTAGCCATGCGCACGCGCCACGTCGTTGCCGGTGCCTCCCGGGATGATCCCGAGTGGAATCTTGCTGCCGCGCATTCCTGACGCCACTTCGTGCACCGTACCGTCGCCGCCGCAGGCGACGATCATCTCCAGATCGTCTCGCTCCTTGAGGCCGAACGCGATCTCGCTGGCGTGGCCGATGCGCTCGGTATGGTGCACCTCGACATCGAATCCCGCTGCTTCGATGGCTGGTTCCGCCTTGTTCCAGCGCTTGAGCGAGGCGCCGTCGCGTCCGGCTGGATTCACGATGCAGGCGATGCGCGGCATGGAGGGTGAGAGGCAGGTCTGCACATCAGCCTTCGGCAGGACAGAGGTGCGCACCGACAGGTGCGAATCTGACAAAGGGGGGCGCCTGCTCGCGCGGGCGGGCGAGGGTCTGCGATGAGCGAGTGGAGCGTGTTCGACATCCGCTGCATGCGCCTCGCACTCGAGCAAGGGGAGAAGGGCTGCGGCAAGGTCTCGCCGAACCCGCCGGTGGGGTGCGTACTGGCGAGTGGCGGTGAGATCGTCGCTTCGGGGTGGCACGACCACCTGGGCGGGCTGCACGCGGAGCAGGCGGCCATCGCCGACGCTGAGGAGCGAGGGCTGGCCACACACGGAAGCGTCGCTTACGTCACTCTCGAGCCGTGCAACCACCACGGAAGGACACCCCCGTGCACCGAGGCCCTGCTGTGGGCGGGCGTGCGCGAGGTGGTGCTCGCCGCCGCTGACCCGAACCCGACCGTGCGCGGAGGAGGGGCTGAGTTCCTGCGTGAAGCGGGTATCACAGTCCGCTCGGGGCTGCTGGAAGACGAGGCGCGTCGGCAGATGGCTCCGTTCATTCACTGGTGCGAGCAGCGGCGTCCGCTGGTGACGTTGAAGGCAGCCATCGACGCTGATGGGATGGTCGATTCCGAGGACGAGGAGGCGGGGCGGTTCACCAGCGAGGCGAGCCTGACGCGCGTGCACGAACTGCGACGGGAATCGGATGCGGTGCTCGTCGGCGTGAACACCGTCATCCGAGACGACCCGGAACTCACCGTTCGGCTGGTGCCACTCGAAGCAGGGCGTCAACCGCTGCGAATCGTGCTCGACCACACCCTCAGGACACCACCCGCATCCCGATTGGTCACCGACGGCCAAGCGACCCTGATCCTACACTCCGACGGGGACGAAGAGCGGGCCTCCGCCCTCGCCTCAGATTCAGTCGAGGTGCTGCACATGCCGCCGCTGCAGCCGACCGAGCCGCCAGGTGTCGAACTCGACCAGCTGCTCGACCTGCTCGGCGATCGCGGGCTGCAGCGAGTGCTCATCGAAGGTGGGCCGGATGTGTGGAGCCGGTTCCTGCTCGCTGGACTCGTCGACGAGGCGTTCATCATCCGCACGGATGCGAGCATCGGCCCCGGACCCCGCGCAGGAATCGATGCGGCAGTGCTCACCACAGCAGGCTTGCAATGCGCCTCCAACGATTCATCGATGGACGACGTGATCGAGCACTGGCTCCGCTGACGCTCACCCATCCTGTCGAGAGCGAGCCTCGGCGTGAACGGTGTCATCGAGCACCACCAGCCGACGCCTGATCCCCAACGGAGGAATTGGGAACTCGTCGCGGTGCGGACAGAGTTCGTCGAGGAACGGCTGGTCGAGTTGGTCGAGCACCAACGGGTAGATGCGACAGCCTTCGGGGCGGTCATCCCACACACGACATGTCCCGGGTGCGTCCGCATCCGCAGAATCAGTATCGAGGAAGACGCAGGCGCGTGTGGCGGGG
>CATMIM010000226.1 GCA_950068635.1 uncultured Candidatus Poseidoniales archaeon | reverse complement strand
CAGTGACCGACCGCATGGTACAACTCCCCGGCATGGGCCTGCGATCCAGTTGGAGAGGAATCGAGGGTGCCGCGATGGACGGCCACATCCTGAGTGACCTCGACGACCGTGTCAATGACCGTCTCCAATCCGAAACCGCGGTGGTGGCGAACGAGATCGATGTAACGCGTCCAGTTCCAGTCGGGTCCGGGATCCTGATGGCTGGAGGTTCCCCCGAAGTGTTCGTCCTCGACATGGCCGACGATGAAATGCCGGTCAACCGGGATGTCGTAGGCGAAGGTCAGCCAGGCGACGAGTCTCGCCGATGAGTTGTACATCTCGTCGGAGAATCCACCCTCGACGCGGTATCCATCGTCAGGGTCGAGGTATGCAGAATGCTCGATGCCGATGCTGTTGGTGTTGGCGCTGGCGTCGTGATAGCCGATGTCCTCGTCGGACACCTGCTGGGTGATCTCTCCATCAGGATGATTCAGATTGGAGGAATACGGGGCGTCATGGTTGTTGATGGTGTAGTGTGCCGCCACCCCCGCGTCGCTGTTCTTGAACCAGGAGACAGCACCGGCATACGACCCCTGTGTGACGTGGATGACGATCCGGTTGATCTCGTTCGCGGTCCGGCTGGAATCCGACCATCCGTTGCTGTGCGCTTCGTCCCAGATTACCTGAGGCTTCACCGAGTCCTGCGGGCCGGAATCCGATGACCGCATCTGCTGGACCGGCTCGAACCGGCTGATGTGGGAATCAGAAGGTGTGGCGAACGGAACCGCGGCCGCAGCGAGCAGCATGAACAGGGAGAGTGCGTATGCTGGTCGCATAACGGGTTGTCACAAGCGCATCTAGATGATACCTCGCTCCGCGCAGGCAACCGTCAAGACACTCCTAGCAGTCGCCGGTTCCGAGGTGCACCGGTGGAACTGACGAACAACGCCAAGCGGATGCTCAAGGCGATGCGCGCGGACCCTGAGCGAACCTGGGACCTCGACGCCATCCTCGAAGCCACCGACTGGTCCGACCAAGCACACGTCGCCGGTGCGGGAGGAGGTCTGGATGAGGCTGGAATGGTCGTTGTGTCCGAACAGCGAACGACCCTCTGGTCACTCGGTCCCGAAGGAGCGGCTGCTGCCGAATCAGGATTGCTCGAAGCGCGCGTCTGGGACTGGTTGAGCGCACAGGATGAAGGCTCGCGCGGCATGAGGGACCTGCAGGCGAGCGAGGCTGCCTCGAAACGGGAGGCTGGCATCGCCGTCGGACTGCTCAAGGATGTCGGCGTCCCCCTCGTGAACGGCAGTTTCTCCGTGCCCGGCAACACCGCCGCCATCGATGCGACCATCGAGATGCGCACCGAGTTCATCTCCTCCCTCGCCGAAGAGGGAACCCTCGCCGAAGCGGACCTGGACGGCGGCCTGCTCGAACACTTCCATGGCCGGAAGGGGCTGGTGGACAGCGAAGAGCACGTGGAGCGCACATGGAGGCTGACCGCCCGCGGCATCGCCATCGACGACGAGGACCTCGAGGAGATCCTGCACGTGGCGGAGATCACACCCGACCTGCTGCAAGGAGAGGAGTGGCGCACAGCCGACTTCAAGCCGTACGACGTCGACCTCCCAGCACCGACGCCTGTTGGAGGTCGAGCACATCCGATGCAGGCGCTCATCGAGCGCATCAGAGCCATCTTCCTCGAGATGGGATTCTCGGAGATCGAGGGCGACTTCGTGCAGAGCGCAGGTTGGAACATGGACGCCCTGTTCATCCCTCAGGACCACCCCGCGCGCGAGATGCAGGACACGTTCTACCTCGACGAGCCGGAGTCGATCGACCTGGCGGCAGAGCGCGTTGCACAGTGGGCCGATGTACACGAGAGCGGCGGAGGCACCGGAAGCACCGGTTGGGGGTCAGAGTTCTCTGAGGAGACCGCACACAAGGGGCTGCTGCGCACGCACACCACGGTGAACACGATTCGCTACCTGGCCGACAGACCGAACGAACCTTGCCGCGTGTTCGGGATCGGCCGGGTGTTCCGCAAGGAGAGCATCGACCGCACGCACCTCCCGGAGTTCCACCAGATCGAGGGCATCATCATGGAGCCCGAGGCGAGCCTGCCGATGCTGGTGACCACCCTCAAGACGTTCTACGAGAAGATGGGCTATCCCGAGGTCCGGGTCCGCCCCGCCTACTTCCCGTACACCGAACCGAGCATGGAGGTCGAGGTCAAGTGGCGCGGTGAATGGCTGGAGCTCGGAGGCTCAGGCATCTTCCGTCCCGAGGTCACCGAACCGCTCGGATGCAAGTGGCCGGTATGCGCCTGGGGGATGGGGCTCGAACGACTGGCGATGCTCGTGCTGGGACTCGACGACATCCGCCAGCTCTACCTCTCCGATCTCGATTGGCTGAGCCGCCAACCGATCCTCTAGTCAGGAGTGTTCGGACGCTTGTGGGTCTGAACTAGAGGGTAGGGCCTGCTCATGCCCGCAGTTGACGCTTGTGGATCTAATCGGTGTATGCGCTTTCACCGTGTAGAGCCTCGTCCACTCCGGACTGGTCGTCCTCGCTCACCCTCACGGGTGTGATCTTGTCAATCGCCGCGAGCATCATGTAAGTGAACCCGAAGGCCCAGACGCAGGCGATGGCCAATCCACCCAGCTGCACCAGGAAGAAATCCGAATTCCCATTCATGAGACCGTCACTCCCAGCAGAGTTGATGCTCTTGTCCGCCAGCACGCCCAGCAGCACGATTCCCAGTGCACCGCCAACTCCGTGCACACCCCAGACGTCGAGGGCATCGTCCCACCCCTTCTGCTTGCGGTACACCACGGCGAAGTAACACACCGTGCCGGCAGCCACTCCGATGATCATGGCGCTGTGGGGGCTGACGAAGCCGGCCGCGGGAGTGTAGTCGACATTGTCGCCATTTATGGTGGCAGCGCCACCATTGTCCGGCGCGCCCACAGCCGTTACCGTCAGGGTTTCACCGGCGTCAGGCGCAATATCGTCATTGTCGAGCACGGCAAGCTGGTTCCCAGCGCTATCCTCAGCAACCGTGAACTCGTCGTCATTGGCAACCGGATCGTCATTGACGTTCGTCACATTCACGGTGACCAGGGCCGTATCACTGCCGCCATTACCATCGGAAATCGCATAGGTAAAGGTCTCGATTCCA
>CATMIM010000225.1 GCA_950068635.1 uncultured Candidatus Poseidoniales archaeon | reverse complement strand
GGGAGCGCAGGGCCCCCTGCCCTTCCGCTTCCAGTCCAACTCCGACGGAATCAACGGTCAGAGCGGCTTCGCCGGCTTCGCCGTCGACAACATCACCGTGCAGGAGTACACCTTCACCCTCGACACGAGTTACACTGCCAGTGTGTCCAATCTGGATGCTCGTGAAGAGGTCAACCTGACTGTCGGGACGCACAACTTCCTCCAAGGTATCTATCGCGTCGATGTGATGAGCATCTTCGACAACGTGACCGCGGGCAACAACTGGACCAACGTCGCGGAGGTGACCATCGGGAACAACCTCTCGCGCATGATCTTCGAGGTGGCGTCAGTCGATGTGACTCTGTTGCGACCGAACGTGCTCGATTGTGTCGAGGACGTCTCGATGCCTTGCGCCTATCCGATCGACAACGCCAAGACGCACCAGTTCGAACTGGAGTTGATCAATGGCGTGCTGGAAGGCGATTACAACGTCTTCATGCAGATCACCGATGTCGGCACCGGGACCGCAGAGACGCCGGTCGCTTCGACCAACAGCCCGCAGACGTTGGCCCCGCACGCTCGCAGCAACGCGACCTTCCAGCCCTACACCGGTTGGCAGGACGGCCACACCTACAACATCCAGTTCTACGCTGAACTGATCGATGGCACATCTTCTGGCAACATGCGTAACTTCACCATCACCTTCTACGACAACATCGATGTCGCCATTCTGTCGGGCACGACCGACCAGAACAGGCTGGAGAAGGTGAAGCAGGACCTCAGTTCCATGGGGATGACCTACACCCAGTACCGTCAAGCTGACTGGGGCACCTACTTCGACGACGATTGGCTGTCGCACTACCAGAAGATCCTGTTGCCGTGGCAGACCAATGCCAATGTCATCGCTGGCTCCTACTACCAGGAGTTGGGCGAGACCGGCCTGCAGAACACGCTGGAGAACTTCATGCTCGCGGGCGGTACCGTCGAGATGCACGTCGGACCGAACGCTGAGTCCGACAGCGATGCAGGCAAGCTGCTCTACGAGATGGACATCCTCAACCGGGACACGGCTGGAACCCAGATCGAGCACGACGACCTGGCGATCATCGACCCGTACCACCCGCTGCTGGCGAACGTCTCGCCGACCGCGTGGCTCGGCATGAACAACGGTGACCACGTCGCCAACGCTGCTCTGTCCACCGCGACCACCGGCCTCAACAAGTTGCCCAACGCCTGCAGTGGTGGGATGATCAACACGCAGCAGGGCCGCTTCCACAGCATCATACAGCACGCCGACGACTCGACGATGACCCTGCTCGCCACCTGTGGCATCGGTAGCGGAGGTCTGATCGTGACGACCATCGACGTGGAGAACCCATCGGTGTCCGAGGACTTCGGAAGCACCGCCGCACCGCTGCGCTCGAACCTGCTGAAGTTCATGGTGACCCCCTATCCGCTCGGCTTCGGAATCGCCGGCGCCGGCTGGGACCTGACCATCAACGATGAGGTGCCGACAGAGGCGAACGGGAACGGTATCTACGACTTCACATACTACATGAAGAGCAACACAGCGCTCACCTTCGGGTACAACTCAACCGTGTCTGGGCTCGATGCCGATTGGCACATCAGCGGTGCAACCGACTGGGAGCGCAACCTGTTCACCCCGAACCAGGATTACGCCCACCGGGCTGACGAGAACCACTCGGCCACCTTCTGCCGCATCGACACCCAGGAGTCCAGCGGCTGCCGCCAGGACGCCACTTGGACGGTCACGCTGTTCCTGCACGACGCAGATGGCCACACCCGCATCAGCACCATCGAACTGTCCACCAACGACATCCTCGCCGACTCATCGCCACCCGTGGCGAGTGTCACCGTCGAGGAGCACCCGTTCTATCCGGACAGCCTCAGCGACCACGGCACGAAGACGGTGGGAGCGGTCGACTGGCCGATCCATCTGGCCAAACTCTCCTCGTCGAACGACGTCAAGGTGAAGTTCGACGCCTGCGCCTCGCAGGACCCGGACGCGCCCGCGGGCGAGACCGGCATCACGCTGTACAAGTGGAAGGTGCTGTTCGACTACCCGTGGAACGCGGTGTCCGATCAGAACCACGAGTTCGAGCGAACCTCTGCGATGGGATGCGACTGGACCTACACCTTCTGGAACCAGACCGCTGACCCGTCAGGGTTCAACGAGAACACGATCCGCATCGAACTGGTCGTGGTCGACCGGGCCGGCCGGGAGAGCGCCAAGAACTACATGTTCTTCGTCGTCGTTCCGGAGGACTGGGGCGATGAACCCCCAGATGTGCAGATCAGCACGCCCCTTGACGGCTCGACCCAGTCGGGGGACTACGTCTACGTGAACGGCTCGGTGCTCTCGGGCAGCGAGAACGGCGACATCCTCGTCGAGATCTCGCTCAACCCGGACGTGCTCAACCAGACGCTGGCCGACAAGTTCCAGCAGATGAATCTGGGCAAGTACAACTCGACCAACAACCTGTGCGACACCAGCACCGCCACCTCTGAGTGCGTGTCGACGTTCAGCATGGGCCTGAAGCTCGAGGACCTCTACACCAACCAGAGCCAGGTTCAGACCATCTGGGTGAAGATCGTCGAGGGCAACGGGCAGAACTGGGTGCTGTGGAAGCGCATCGACATCAATCTGGTGCCGGTGCAGGACGAGGACCCATGCGTCGCTGACCCGAAGGCGGATGGATGCTCTGGCACGGAGACCCAGACGGGTGATGGAGAAGAGGGCTTTGGAGCCTTGATCATCTATGCCGGAATCGGTGCGTTGGCTCTGCTGATCATCGTGCTCGCAACCATGTTCATGCTCCGCATGCGCAAGGGAGGCAGCGCCGACGTCGAAGGCTTCGGCGGTGTCGAGGACATGGATCCGATGGAGGCATACGTCCAGCAGCTCATCGCTCAGGGATACCCCGAGGAGACAGCACGTCAATACGCGGAACAGTATGCATCGCATTTCCAACAGCAATAGCGATAGCGATTGAGATGCGGCGCAAGCCGCTCTACTGCGCAGAGCGGTAGCGCTCGTCAGGCCGTAGCCCGCTCACCATGGTGAGATTCGCGGTGGAAGCGACGGGGTCAAACTCATGTACGCTGTATTCCGACGTCAGCCGAGGCGGTCGGATGGGTGTGGGAAAGAGCTACTTCATTCC
>CATMIM010000224.1 GCA_950068635.1 uncultured Candidatus Poseidoniales archaeon | reverse complement strand
GTGAGTGAACATGAAGAAGTCCAGCCAGTGGTCGATCGGCTCGTTGAACGAACCGAGCAGACGCTGTGCCTCACCCTCCTCGCGCTGGGGGTTGCCGCCGGAGTTGCGCTCGATCAGCTTCTGTGCCTCCCTGATGCCGTGCTCGCCGAAGTAGTTGCACAGCACGTAGGCCATCTGCCACCCGTGCCGCTGTTCCTCGCACATGATCCTCATCGCCGACTTCCGGTCGTACTCCGTGGGTGCCGAATCCAGGAGGTGCCACTGCTGCTCCACGCTGGCGAACTCGGTGTCGCCCTGCACGCTCACCATGCTGATGATGGCGTCGCGGATGCTCTGTTGCGGGACCTGCATGCGCCGATTCCACTTGGGCATGCCCTCGAAGTCGCCGAACTCGATGGTGTCGCCGGCGATGTCCCAGTCGAACTTGATCTCGAAGCGGTAGTCGCCCAGCCACGCCGGGTCGAACCCGATGCGCTTCTGCCAGTCGTTGAACTGGTCGATCCACGCCTCGAAGTTGGGCTCGTAGTCCTCGACCACGTCAGTCGGTCCCATGACCAGCGCGAACTGTCCGAAGTTCATCAATTCGACGCCTGCGGTGGATGACGGCCTGACTGCGTCAGGCCGCGCTCGCACGTGAGGCGATCACTTGCCCTCGAAGCGGGGCGTGCGGCGCTCGACATAGGCGGCGATGCCTTCCTTGGCGTCGGCGCTGCCGAACAGCGCCGCCTGCAGTTCTCGCTCGAGCGCCAGATGGTACTCGAACGGTATCTCGAGGCCGGTCTGCACGCTGCGCTTGATGTTGCCCACAGCGAGGGTCGCCTTGTAGGGCAGCGTGAACTGGCCGGCGTAGTCGAGGATGTCCTGGCGGAACTCGTCCAGCGAGCCGTCCCAGACGTGGTTGATGAGATTCAACTCCTCCGCCTTCTCGAACGCCATCAACTCGCCGCTGACCAGGTATTCCAGCGCCCGCGCCTTGCCGATGAGCCGCGCCAGCCTTGCCGTGCCGCCCGTTCCTGCCAGCACTCCGAGGTTGATCTCGGGAAGGCCGCACTTGCCGGCGTCCTTGCGGGCGATGCGGATGTCGGCCGCCATGGCGATCTCCAGCCCGCCGCCGACCGCGTGGCCGTTCATCGCGGCGATGACCAGCTTGGGGGTCTGCTCGAGGCGAGAGAGGGTCTCGTTGGCGTGCAGGCAGAAATTGTACTTGAATCCGGGAGTGACCTTGTCGAGCATCTGGATGCTCGCTCCGGCGCTGAAGAACTTCTCGCCGTGACCGGTGATGATGATGACGTGCACGTCGTCGTCGAAGCGGGCGCGTACGACCGCGCTGTCGATGTCGCGCATCATCTCGTGGGTGTAGGTGTTCGGACCGATCTTATCGGGCTCGAGCGGGTCGCCGGCGGAGTCCGAGGCGAGTTCGATGATGGCGATGCCGTTGTCGGTCACCCCGTAGTTGACGAGGTTGTTGTCCATCGGCTCGAGTTCGGGCCACGAGGTCATGTCGCGGCCGAATCGCGTTGTCCATATCAACCAACCGTCGAACAGAACGGCGTCTACAGCGCGGTCACTCCCCTTGGGAGGAATACACCGAGGATGCTCACTCTTCTTCCGCTGCAGACCCGCTCTTCCTGCGCCGCTGCTGCTTCCAGCGTTCTCCTACGGCCACCGCTTCTTCAGATGGATTCCACTCGTCTCGCTTGAGCGCACCTCGGTAGGGCAGACGGTGGATCACCCTTCCATCATCGGTGTCCACCCGCTTCAGCACCCAGCGGGCGAACAGGTTGTAGACCAGCCAGCGGAATGGATCGGGGCGGAACATCTTCTCGATGAACGGCAGCCCGTCCTGCCGCTTCTCCTGATCCTTCATCCAAGCCTTCGCGAGGCGCTTGAAGGAGCGGTTGCTCACCCGGTTCATCAGCCAGCGATTGGAGACGCTCGTGCGAACCGTCGGCAGAAGCCGTCGCCTGACTTCGGTCTCGTAGTCACACTCGCCCAAGATGTCCTGCGCCGCCAGCACGCCGCTGGTGATGGCGTAGCGCATGCCGAATCCCCACATGAAGTCCTGCAGGCCGCCCGCCTCGCCGACGTAGTAGCGGCCGTTCACCTTGTAGCGCCGATTGAGGGTGAAATCCCCCTTGCCCCCGATGCGCTTCACCGACTTTCGCTCCAACTCTGGATAGTGCTTGTCGTACCACGCCAGTGTCTCGTTCAGGAAGCGTTCGTTGCGCTCCTGCTTGCGCCACAGGCAGGAGCAGATGAGGCCGACTCCGTCGATGACGATCATGTAGGCGTATGCGCCGGGGGCGAGTTTGTCGTTGAAGTGGAAGGCGACCGTGTTCGGATACGAGGTCTCGAAGACCTCGCAGAACGCCAACGCCGAGGTGTCCTTCGGTCCCGCCGCCACGATGAGGCAATCCTCAGGGTCCACCCGCGACTTGTAGTGCAGGTTCGCTCCGGCAGCGAGGGCCTGGCGTTTCATGCTCTGGTCGATGGTGTGTGAGGCCGTGCCGCGTTCGACCACCCGGAAGGCCACCTTCGGGCTCCACGCCTTGGTGATCTCGTCGTCTGGATGGATGAGGTCGATGGTGTGGAAGTCCGTCGTCTTGAAGTCGGACAGGTCAATTCCCCACGCAGCCAGCTCGTCCACGAAATCGGAGTCGCTCGTCCAGTTCTCCAATCCCTGGAAGTCCCCGTCGAAGCGCGCTCCGGAGTCGTCGCGGATGTCGTGCACATGCACCTCCCGTCCCGCATTCGCCAATATGATGGCCGCCGCCAGTCCCGACAGCCCCGCTCCCATGATGTGGACGGGCTCAGGTTCTTCGGCCGCCTCATCGCTGGACATCGGAGCGGCGATTGGCGGTCCGGGCATGAATGGTTCGCAAGCGGCGGATTGATGCAGGGGTGCCAGCGCTCGCGGGTCGAGAACATGTCCAGCAGCGGAAATGTCCATGTCGAGGTCGCCGTCGAGGTCGGGGTCGTCTTGGCCGGTGATGGTGAACGTCTGGGGGGTGTTCCAGTTCGACGGCGTGAACGTCAATGGTGCACCGACCTGGGCTTCGTCCTGGTCGGCGGGGTCGGCGAGGTGGGCGATGATCACCACGTCGCCTTCCGGTTGGGTGTCGAGGACCACGGTGAACGTGTCGGTGGTGCCGGTTTCGGCGACCGACACCGACGTCG
>CATMIM010000223.1 GCA_950068635.1 uncultured Candidatus Poseidoniales archaeon | reverse complement strand
CGGTGACTGGAGTTCAGACGTGTGCTCTTCCGATCTCGCTCGCAGTGACGGGTCCCCGTCGCTGCGAGCGGATGCCCGATTCCCACGGCGCCGCCGTTGACATTGACCTTCTCGACATCGATTCCGAGGTCCTTGATGCAGGCGACCGCTTGCCCTGCGAACGCCTCGTTGATCTCCCAGCGATCGATGTCCGAGACTTCCAAGCCCGCTTTGGCGAGCGCCTGTCTGGAGGCTGGAACGGGACCGTGCGCCATGATCGCCGGTTCGAGGCCGACTATTCCCCAAGACACGATCCGCGCCAGAGGTGAATCTCCGTCCGCCTCCGCTCTACTGGCTGACTTGAGCACGACCGCCGCCGCGCCATCGACGACCCCCGATGCATTTCCCGCGGTCACCAGTGAATCGGGTCCGAAATGGGTGCGCAATCCTGACAGCGATTCTTCGGTGGTGCCTGGCACGAAGTGGTCCTCGTCCGCCGCTGTGACAATCCCTTCTGGAGTCTCGACATCGACGATCTCCTGCGCCCAGATTCCGTTGGCTACGGTGGCTTCAGTGCGCTGATGGCTGAGGGCAGCGAATGCATCCGCCTCCTCTCTTGTCACGCCGATGCGCTTGCACAGTTCATCGCTGGTCTGTGCCATGAATGAGTCGCAGGTGCTGTCGACGAGGTTGGTGAACAGGTAGTCCTCCATGTCCTTGGGAAGTTCATCCCCCTGTCGAGGTGGCCTCCCGAGCCCGTAGGTGTCGCGCATTCCACGCAGCACGTGGGGCGCCTGGCTCAGGTTCTCCATGCCGCCAGCCACGACCACCTCGGCTTCGCCGAGCATGATCATCTGCGCTCCCGAGATGATTGACTGGGCGCCGCTGCCGCACAGTCGGTTGAGGGTCAACATCGGCACTTCCTGCGGGATTCCTGCCTTCAGGCCGGCATGCCGTGAGCCGAAGATAGCCTGGTCCGAGGTCTGCAAGGCGTGGCCCATCACGACGTGTTCCACCGCGTCGGCTGGGGTCCCGGTCTTCTCCAGCGCGCCGCGGATGGCGATCGCGCCCAGCTCCTCGGCTGTCACGGCCGCGAGCAGTCCACCTCGCTCGCCGTCGCCCCGCTTGCCGCCCAGCCATTCACAGAACGGTGTACGTGCGCCCCCGACGATCACGACATCCTCGCTCGTCATCGTCGCCAGCGTGTGGGCCGTGGTTCTTGACCCCTGCGTCGGGGCCACAGGCCCCGAATCCCTGGTTCACGCGGTAGGCGCCGCCAAGGCGCTCAACTCAGAATCCGGTGGAGAACAGCAGCGCTGAGCCGGCGATCCATGCACCCAGCGAGGAGCCGAGATTTCCGAGCGCGGTCACGAGCAGCACCTTGCCGGCGCGGTTCTTCCAGAACAGCGAGTATTCGTCGAGGCGCATGAACGCGGTCAGGTCGGCCGCCGTCGGCTCATCCATCTTCATCTGCACGTAACCTGCGAACCAGCCGGCGGCGAGCGTCGGATTGACGGATGTGATTGGCGAGGCAGCCGCAGCCGTGAGCACGGCGAACGGGTGTCCGCGGGCGAGCAGCACCCCCATGGCAGCCAGCACCGCATTGGCGACGACCCAGATGAGCAGAGTCTCCTTCAGCGTCTCCCAGTCACCCTGCATCAGCAGGTATCCCATCAGCCCCATCACCAGCACGGGGATGGCCCATTTGAGTGAGCGACGGAATGCCGACTTCTGCGGCACATCGTCGAGTTCCGCCAGCCTGATCGACCCAGCATCTCCTCCATCTGTCGAAGCGAGTCGTGTCGCCACTCCGTCAAGGTGGCCGGCGCCCATGACCACGAGCACCTTGCCGCGATCACGGATCTGTGAGATGCGGGTGGCGATGTACTCGTCGCGCTCATCGACGAGCACCTCTCCGGCTCCGGGGGCCACCTGCTTCAGTTCGTCCAGCAGTTCGGTCAGCAGGTCGCTGTCCTTGAGCAGGTCATCGACCGTTGGTGCATCCTCTTCCTCCTCTTCCTCCTCCCACACGAGAGCCTTGAGCACCCGGTATCGTTCGCGCAGTCCCATCTTGCTCCACGCCCGACGCAGTGTGACCTGCACATCGCGGTCCACCAGTTCCATGGGGATATCCGCCTCCTCGGCGGCCTCGACTGCCGCCAACAGGTCCGTTCCCGGTTCCTGACCCTCTTCGAGACCCATCTTGCGCTGTTCAGCGGCCAGCAGGCTCTGGAAGAGCACGAGCGGGGCCTTACCCTCCTTGATGACCTTGCTAAGACCCTCCTGGTCCAACCGCCGGCCGCTGGTGAGCGCGTCCATCCGGCTCTGGCACAGTTCCACAGCCACCAAGTCGGGTTTCCACGCTCTGATCTGCTCTCGAACCGCGTCTGCCGAGTCCTTGCTGATGTGCGCCGTTCCGAACAGCCGCAGGTTATCGTCGACATCGATGAAGGGCATGGACGGGCCAGCATCAGCGCTAGGCGGAGCGTCTTCGGACATGTTCAGGCCTCGCGTCCAAGCTCCTTGAGGGCTGTGAACAGATCAGCGTGTTCAGCGACATCGTGCACTCGCAGCAGGTCGACGCCTCTGTTGTGGGCGTGAGCTGCGACAGCCAGGGTGCCTGAGAGTCTGTCCTCGGTCCTCTCCTGACCGAGCAGTTCCTTGAACATCGACTTGCGGCTGACTCCCCAGAGCAGCGCGAGCCCGTGTGGCCCGCGCAGTTGCGCTCCATCGCGCAGCAGCGCGAGATTGTGCTCCAGCAGTTTGCCGAATCCGATTCCCGGGTCGATGCAGATGAGTTCCGGAGGATGACCTTGGTCGATCAGTGATTGTGCAGTGGCATTGAGTTCTCGGCTGACCTCAGCCACGACATCGGTGTACTGCGGGTCACTCTGCATGTCGCCCGGCTCGCCGAGCATGTGCATGATGCACACAGCGCAGCCCCGGTCGCGCACCAGTTCCAGCATCGCGGGGTCGCGCAGCCCCGAGACATCGTTCACCATGTCCGCCCCGGCATCCAAGGCTGCGGCCGCGACCGCGGGTCGTCTGGTATCCACGGAGATGAGACCATCCGGACGAGCATCCTTGAGCGCCGAGATCACCGGAATCACTCTCTCCAACTCCTCCTCAACGGCCACTGGGAGAGCCCCCGGCCGTGTCGACTCGCCGCCGACATCGACCCAGTCCGCACCCGCATCCCACATGGAGAGCC
>CATMIM010000222.1 GCA_950068635.1 uncultured Candidatus Poseidoniales archaeon | reverse complement strand
GCACTTTGTTCTACAACAACAACCTGCACCAGGAGACGCGGAGCGAGAATGAGACGTTGGCGGTCAGGAAGATCGCAGAGGTGCGTGACGACTTCGCCCTGCGCGGCAGATGCGAGATGTACCGGGTCGACCTGAAGTCGATGGCGACTGCGAGCCAGTTGCACCAAGGGACCAACCTGCGTAGCCATCGGGTATACGCGCCCTACTCGCACTTCCAGCGATTGCTCACCATTCGCAACCAGCCTCCCGACGAGGAGTTGCTCGACGTACTGGATTTCTTCTCCGAGAATTCTGATCCGCAACTGTTCATGGACAGGCATGCAATGACCCGCGCTGCGTTCCGCAAACTCGCCCAACCACTCATCCGCTCTGGACACCTCGTGCAGGACTACCGCGGTGGCTTCCGTACCGTCGACCCCTTGACGGACGTGGATGTTCTGGAGTTGAAGCAGGAATATCTTCGCGAACTCATCGAGGACATCCCCGTCATCACCCTGAAGCAGTTCGAGAGGCTCGCTGGCAGGCCGTTCAAGCCCGAGGACGTGATGGATGTGCTCAAGCAGTTGGAGGACGATGGCGTGTTCATCAAGGGATTCCTGCTAGAAGACATGTTCGAGATCTGCTGGGGGCGCAAGGAGATGCTTGAGAATGCTTCCGAACTCGATCCCATGAGGGATTTCGTGCTGCCGCCATCAGACCCACTCGCCCCATATTTCTCGGCTCTGCTGCGCGAGCGCTTCGGCTTCGGCTCAGCATACCTGGTGTTCCACAACGAGGATGCCATAGCCGCCTTCAAGGCGAACACGAGGAACGACATCATTGACGTGACAGATTTCGTGACCGACCCTAAACTGGAGAAAGAGGCGGTGCGCGTGATAAAGGAGTTCGCCTGGGAGCACAACATGCCGCTGCGCGGCAAGGTGCTCGACAGGATCCGAGGTCGGTGAGCGCCGCAGCGCCAAGCCAAGCGTTCTCAGACCACTTTCGGGTTCGGCGGGGGAAACACCCTGTCAAAGACGCGCAGCAAGGGGGCGAGCAGGCGCAGCACGTGTGAGTGCAGCGTGGGGAGCAGTTCGAACAGCACGATGGCCATCAGGAACATTGCGAACAGTGAGCCGAATTTGGCAGCGTAGGAGTGGCCGAAATCGAAGATGTCGATTCCCATCAAGTGCCAATCGGGGTAGGTCATCTTGAGCCAGATGATGCCGGCGTTGCGGAACACGTTCAGAACGTGGATGACTGGCAGGGTCAGCAGAAAGGCGCGCGCTCTAAGTTTCCACGACACGCCACGCAGCGCCACAAGAGCACCGACGAAGATTATCATCGACTGCAACGCGGAACAGGCGAGCACGATCGATATCCCCACGGGCGTGCCGTCGGCGTTCAGCAGCGGAATGAAGAATCCACCTTCTCCCAACGCTTCTGTGTGGAACCATTGGTTGCCGCCGAACTCGGAGAACGGCGCCGTCGTTCCATCAGCATATTCCACCCGCGCCTCGCCCAACTGCAGGTCGGCGATGCCCGCCCAGCTCAGGAACAGCACACCTTGGGAAGCGGTGATGTAGACGGCGGCGATGGATAATTGCGGCATGTGGGCGATCAACAAGTAGGGGAATGCGGCCCAGAAGACGCAGCCGCGCAACCAGACGACCGCCGGTTCATCCTGCCCTTCCTGTTCGATCTTCAGGTCCCACCAGCCCATGGCGATTCCGAGCGGAAGCGCTGCTCCACACATCACCACCAGCACCCAGTCACCGATCTCGACGTAATGCGGAGTGGCGAGGAAGAAATAGAGCCCGATGAGGACCCAGCCGGGCGCCGAATAACGAGCGGGTGCCTCTGTCCGCCCATGGAAGGAGTATGCGAGCAACAACAACCCAGTGAATGGGATCAGCAGTTCGACGGTGATGGCGCTCACGCCGAGGATGTTCCCCGCGGCTTCGAGGAATGCCCAAGTCGCCATTATGGTGCAGTTGTGGCTCAACAACTCGTAAATAGGCTGCCTTGCAGCGAGCGGCCCGAGGAGTGTTGATGAGCGCTGATTTCGATTTCGATTCGTTCCTCGAATCCTATGTAGCCGATCTCACCTCCGCCCTCTCTGTCCTTCCCAAGGATGCCATCCGCGACCTCTACCTCGCAGTCTGCTCGGTGATCGAGAATGGCGGCACCGTCCATTTCATCGGAAACGGAGGCTCCGCTGCCACCCCGTCCCACTCAGCCGGGGACTGGGCCAAGGAACTCTCCCTGCGCACCATATGCCACGTCGACAATGTGGCCAGCCTGACCGCGTGGGCGAACGACACCTCGTACGACAACGTGTTCGTGGGGGCGTTGGAGACGTGGGCGCGACCGGGAGACCTGGTGGTCGGTTACAGCGGCTCGGGGAATTCGGCGAATGTGCTCAACGGCATCGCTTACGCGAGCGAAGCGGGCTGTATCACTGCCTGCATCACCGGTGACTACCGCGGTGGCGGAGGTGGGGCTCTGGCTGGAGTGGTGGACGTCGCAGTAATCTGTGACACGACCTCGATGGAGCGCATCGAGGATCTGCAGCTAGTCATCAATCACATCGTCAAGGAAGCGGTCAAGGCGACCTCGGGCGCTGGCTCAGATTGAGGTTGTTCCATGCTCCTGCCGCACAGACACAGGGCTGCGCTGCTCGACCCTCTCGATCTGGCTCCCCTCCCCGGCGGTGATGAGTGGGATGGGCGGCTGGCCTACCTCGACCGAGATGGAGTGATCAACGACAACGATGAGGGTTACGTCAACTCGGAAGCTGACCTCGTCCTGTTCAACGGAATCGCCGACCTGGTCGCATCTCTGCGCATCGCTGGATATCGCATAGTGCTGGTCACGAATCAATCACCCATCGGACGCGGCTGGTGGGGGCATGACCGGCTGGAGGGGATTCACGACCGGATGATCTCTGAACTGCAGGCTGGAAACGAGCAGGCTGTCATCGACCTCATTCTCTACAGCCCCTACGCACCGTCGGACCAGGCTTGGTCGCGAAAACCACGTCCGGGGATGCTCCAAGTCGGCCGGCAACTGCTCGACTGCTCCCTCGCCGACAAGCGGCTGGTCGAATCCGACCTGCTGTATGGCCCGGAGTACACCGGCGAGGCTGATGCGGAAGCAGGCTCCGTTATGGTCGGGGACCGCGATTCCGATGAAGGAGCGGCTGCGGCGCATGGCG
>CATMIM010000221.1 GCA_950068635.1 uncultured Candidatus Poseidoniales archaeon | reverse complement strand
CACCATCGGTGTCGTTCCATTGGTCAGGATTGATCGGGAAGACGTCGATGTCATCGAGTTGATTCGTGGTCATCGTGATCAGGATTCCGGGCCAATCGGTTGGTCGGATGCCGACCCACGAGGCGTTGGCGAAGTTGTCGCCGTAACCATCTCCGTCAGTGTCATCCCACTGCGTGGGGTTGTTCGGGAGGCGGTCAACCCCGCCGTGTGGATTGGGGTCCCTGGAATCATCGGTGTTGTCCGGATAGCCGTCCCCGTCAGCGTCGGACCATTGTAGGCCGTCATCAGGATAGTCGTCGTTCAGGTCGGACCAGCCGTCGCCGTCACTGTCAGGGCAGCCGAAGCGGTCCTCGGTCGAGTTACCCCACACGTTGGGGCACTCGTCAGGTTCGTTGGCCGGTGCTGGATTGTCTCCGTATCCGTCGTTGTCGGTGTCATCCCACTGCGTGCCGTCCTCAGGGAAGGCGTCGTCCTCGTTGAGCACCCCGTCACCATCGATGTCAGGGTCGACGACCCAGTGATAGATGCCCTCGTCGTTCCGGCCGTGCGCTGTGATGATGTAAACCCCGTTGGGATGCCAATCCACGCCATAGATCGTGCCGCAGTTGTCCGACCCTCCTGAACAACCTCCCGGACGAGGAGCGTCCAACGAGTCGACGATGTTGCCCGTGTCAGCATCGAATATCCTCACCCGCGCACCATCTGACTGGTAGTACGTGAACGACGCAGCCACCTGCGTCGAATCAGGTGAGAATGTTACCGTGTTGCACGAGGTGGAAGTCGAATAGGACCAGCTCTGCTGCCCGTTAGCGACATCGTACAGCCTCACCCTTGCACCGCTGCTCTCGTACGCCTCGCATGTCGCGAAGGAATTTCCGTCGGGTGACCATGCAATGCCGTTGTTGGTGCCCCGATTCGTGTTGATCGAGCGGTTCACAGTCCAGTCACCGGTGTTGTAGATCCAGACGTCCTCGGCCCCCCCGATGAGGATTCGGCTGCCATCAGGACTCCAATCGACAGAGTAGAATTGGTCTTCGCCCGCTGGCTCGAATGAATGAGTCAGAGATCCATTCATCGCGTTGAATATCTCGACCTGTCCATTCCCGCTTCCTCCGTCGCGAGCACCGACCACAGCGATCATCGTACCATCTGGGCTGTATTCCAATTCATACGTCTCTTCGCCAGCTGTGCTGACAGAGAAGAGAGGCGTGACATTGCTCGAGTAGAAGGCGTGCAACTGGTCGCTGCTCGTGGTCACGGCGACGAATACCCCGTCAGGTGACCAACCGACGTCCCTGATTCCGCTCCCCTGCACTGATTTCAGGTTGGTTTTGGTGGCGGTCTCCCAGACACGCGTCCATCCGTCTTCATCCGATGTCAGATACTTGCTTCCATCGTGATTGAAGAACACGGCGTAGTAATCGTTGTTGTTGGTCAATTGTTCCGCATCTTTCAGGAAGCCGCCAGCCTGAATCGTCCACGGGTCGTTCTTGTCGCTGGTCCCATCTCCATCTCTGTCAGGGCATCCGTCTCGGTCAACGGTGCTGTTTCCCGCTGCCAGCGGGCAGTCATCGACTGCGTCGTCGATGCCATCCCCATCCGTATCGCCGGCAGAAGCCATCGACAGCAGCGAGACGGACGACAACAGCATCAGCAGAATGAGCGAGAGTGAGCGGACTCGACTGCGTCGCATACCAGTATCAACCATCATTCTCGGGTCACATATCTCCCAAAAGGGATTGCGGTCGTTCTGCATCAATGATTCAGAGGCTCCGTAGGAGCCAGAATCGGTGAACAAGTGATGGCAGAGGAGGGAATCATTCAATGGGGGCGGCGCCCGCAAGCGGTCCACATGGCTGACAAGTCGCTGCGGGTGAACATCGCGGTCAACGACCGCATTCTGCTGCACCTGCTGGAGCAGGATCACCTCGCCGACCGCTACATCGTCACTGCGGGAATCACCCGTCCGGGAATCGCCGAGGCGTGCGCCCTGCACCCGCCTAACGTGAGCCGCGCGATGCGCGACCTGCTGCGCGCCGACCTGGTCAGCGAACACAGCCGTCAGGTCCGCGGCGACAACCGCCGACAGAAGACCTGGCAGTTGACAGATGCGGGTCGCGATGAGATGCGCACCCGGCTGCAGACATTGAGGACGACCAACGTGCTCATCCGCGACAAGCAGAGCGACCTGCTGGAAGTGCCCGCCAGCGAAGCCGCCGAGAGGTTGGACAGTTCGCTCACACTGTTGCAGGTTCTGATGCTCACAATGGTCGAGGGCATCCTGCAGTACGGGGACATCCGGCTCGGCCACATCGAGCGGGGCGAGGATGACCTTCCTCCTCCCGGCAGGCTGCTGATGCTCGCCGGAGCACATTCCACCTACCACATTCGGGCACCCTCCACCCGGACGGTGCACGGAAGGGAGAGTGAACGGGCGCAACTGGACGAGTGGTTCGCAGGGAACGAGCCGTGCATGGTGATCAGCGGAATCGCCGGTTGCGGGAAGACGACTCTGGCGTCGGACTGGCTCAACGCGAGGCTCGATGAGGAGTCCAACCTGCGAGTGATGTACTACCCATGCCAACCATGGGACAGTGCACTCGGCCTGGCCACGAGCCTGTTGCACAGACTGGGGATCGACTCGAAGGGAGAGACTCCGTGGGATCCCTATGGAATCCTCGAATCGCTGCCGCTCACCCCTGGTGGGAAATTCGACATCGACCTCTACCGTCGTCGCCTCACCGCCTACATGACGGACCCGGAGAAACTGCGCGAACGGGTGTTCGAGGAATATGAGGACGTCTCCGACAAGCCCCCGTACATCCTGCTGGTGCTCGACGACGTGCACAACATCGAAGCGGACGCCGCACACCTGCTCGGGGCGCTGATGCAGGTGGCGACCCAGTCACCGCTGCGGATGATGCTGTTGTCCCGAACCCAGCTCTCGTTCTACGACCGCCGGGACGTGCACACCCGAGACCTTGTTTCCGAACTCACCCTTTCCGGACTCACTCTCGAGGAGTGCGAGTTATGGTTGGCGACCCTCGATGTTCCCGATCCACCCGATGCCGCAGAAGTGCACAGACTGACGGGCGGACACCCGCTGGCGCTCGAGTTGCTGGAACTGTACGGCAACGTGGTGCACGGCGACTGGATGCGCTTCCTCGACGAGGAGATCCTCGACGTGCTGCCCGTCGAACATCGCGACCTGCTCGCCTACCTTGCGGTGGCGACGAGACCCGTTCCG
>CATMIM010000220.1 GCA_950068635.1 uncultured Candidatus Poseidoniales archaeon | reverse complement strand
TGGACATGAGTCTGGCTGGGTCCCCATCTGCTGGTCCGCGAAGCCGTCCCCGTCCGTGTCCGACCACTTGAACGGATCTTCAGGCCAGGCGTCACCCCGCTCATCGACCCTCAGCAGGCCATCTTCGTCGAGGAAGTAACTGTGGTTGTCGCCGTATCCGTCTCCATCGGTGTCCACCCATTGATGGTGGTCGAGGGGGAACGCATCAGCCCCATCGTCGGTCAGCCAGTCGCCATCCTCGTCAGACCACCCATCATCATCGGTGTCCGGGCATCCGAAGCGGTCGTAGTGGGAGGTCCCAGCGACATCCGGGCAGGCGTCGGGCTCCCACGCGCCCATGGTCTGGTTGTTACCGTATCCGTCCTCATCACTATCGACCCACTGGGTCGGTTCATCTGGGAAATCGTCATCGGTGTCCGCGACCCCATCACCATCCGCGTCTGGACAGCCGATGGTGGGCACTGTGCTGTTGCCCCACTGTGTGATGCAATCGTCATCTGAGTTCATGACGCCATCACCATCGTCGTCGAGTTGGTACGCGGCGCAGCCCCGTTCGTCGGCCGCCCATGTCCCGAGTGTGTCGGGACAGTCGTCCTCACCGTTCCAGACACCGTCATCATCGGCGTCGGGAAGCAGGTATCTGGCATCGACTCCGATACGCGCCCACGCCAATACTCGTGTATACAGACCGAGCCGGACGAACCCCATCTCGTCCCACTCTGTCTGCGCCGTGTCGTTGAGCATCCACTCCAACAGTTGGAGACGCTCCTGAAGTTCTGCGGAATCGATGATCAGGTGATGATCATCCTGCACCGGCCACGTTCCGTTCTCGCTGGCGGAGACGGACGGTTGCACCGCCTGCCCTCCGCCGGCGAGCGCGTCCTGCACACCATGCGTCCAGTTGTCGACGATCGGTACGAGATAGAGGTCGGGGGCATCGAGTGCCACGCGCATCTCAGTGAACCCGAGCAGGTCATCCTGCTGGCTGACGAAGTAGACGAGTTGGCTGCGCAACTCCTCTTCGAACCTGAAGCGTGCAGTAGAACTGACGAAGAAGCCATCCGGGAACTGGCAGTCACTGCAGGTTAACAGCCGCTCCATCATCATCGGCACGGAGCGATTGTCCCAGCGTCCTGCAACGTGAAACGGTTCCTGATTGCACGCGGGGTGGAGGTCACCCCACTCCTTGATCCCGTCATTGTCAAGATTGGGAACCACCGACATCAGCTCGATCCCCGGCAAGTCCCCAGACTGCACCATTGTCGAGACTGAGGCGCCGGAGAGGAACCATCTCAGTTGAGCCATCGACAGTCCTCCAATGGTGCTCAGACAGGATTCGGCGACGCCACCGGCCATGACGAACAGGGAAGCGGGCATACGACCGATCGGTACCTCAAGGAGTTGCGAAGTCGTCTGAGTGCAGTTCAGGAGTCCATTTGTCGACCAGTTGGCCGTAGGGGAGGCTATGTGGTGTGGGACTCCATGAGTGATCGATCCAATGATGCCGCCATCGTCGCAGAGGGTGTTCGACATCAACGTGGTGGTCATGTTTTTGTGTGACATGGGGCGGCCGTCGGTGCTCGGCCAGTTCTCTTGCCAGCTGTCGATCATAATTTCGCCCGTGATGTCTCCTTTCAACTGATGGAATGTCTCTGGCGACATGTGCACCGCGGTGCGGCCACGTATCTGGGCGAACGCCATTTTGTCTCCATCTGGAGACCACGCGACAGCCCTGACTCCGCGACTGCTGCTGCCACCACCGCTGAACGATCCGAATTCCGCTATTTCGCCTGAATAGTTACTGATGTTAGCAACGTTATCGGGACTGTCGTAGACGCGCACTTCGTCATCACCGCCAGCGACAACGAAGTATGCACCTGTGGGGTCGAATGATATCGAATAGACGTCGCGAGAACTGTCAGTGAACCCGCCGACATGCGATGCGTTGCTGACGTTGTAGATGTTGACGCGATTGTCGAACGCCCCCGTGAGCAACCATCGACCGTCTGGGCTGAATGTGACCCCGAGAGCATAGTTGGACGTATGGTTGTTGAAATACATGTGTTCAGTTCCGTTGTTTGTCCAGAAGGTCTTCAACTCCCCCCCTGCGGCCAACCCAGCGACCAATCGGTCGTCTGGACTGACGTCGACACTCCAAACCGTTTGCCCAGGATCGAATGAGTAATTCCTCACCATGCTCCAGTTATCATTCGCCGAGAATTGCCGCAATACCCCCTCGCCACCGCCGGTGAACAGGTAGGTGCCGTTGGATGACCATGCCACACTGGGCACATCGTCAGTATGCATGTTGCTCAGGTTCTTCAGCAGAGTAGCAGTTTTGGTAGTCCAGTCCATCTCCAAGATAACCATCTGAGCATGGTTGTCGCCATCGTTGAAGTAAGCGCCAGCAGCAAGATAGGAGCCGTTTGGCGAGAACGCCAACCCCCTGACGTATTCATCGGAGAAGGTGTATAGAGTTGCAATGGTCGCCCCGCCTGCTGTGTAGAGCATGACATCGCTCCCACCGCCTCCAGCAACGTGGACCGAGTCAGGAGCCCACGAGATGGCGCGGGAACTGCCGTCGCTGACATACAGGGCTCTCGCAGAATCTTCCCAGTCTGTGATCGTCGCCCCGGCGAAATTCGGGCTACCATCACCATCTGAATCCGGGCACCCAGCATAGCCGATGGTGCTGTTCCCCCAAGCGAACGGGCAGTCATCCACTGCGTCGTCGATTCCATCATTGTCACCATCGACTGCGGAGGCGGTGATGGCGAGCATCGCGCTCGAACACATGAGCATCAACACGAGCATGACGGGCATGACTCGACGTTGCGAACGCACCGGCATTGCTCGTCAGGGGATATGTTCCCCCTTTGGCTCTGTCGCATCTCTGACTATGTCAGATTATTCGATATCGGGCTCGGACGAGTCCGGCTCATCCTCCTCATCATCCGAAGAATCCCCTGGCTCTTCATCATCATCCAACTCACCGACGATATCGGACACGTCCACCTCGTCGAGCAGTTCAATATCGACCTCATCTGTTGGCGGGGGGCCGATCGGTCCGATGCTCGAAGTCATCTTCATCGCCTCGATGTCATCCAACCCCTCGTAATCCATGTCCTCGTAGTCGTCGAGGAAAAGTTCGGGGTCAAGTGGTGTGCCGATCGGATGGCTCTCGGGTCGGCGCTGTTGTCTGCGCTGCCAGAGGACGAGCAGCAGCAACAGACCGGCGAGGCTCGCCATGTTGGCCAGCGATCCTGGCTC
>CATMIM010000219.1 GCA_950068635.1 uncultured Candidatus Poseidoniales archaeon | reverse complement strand
CGCTAGCGTGTAGATGCTGGTCAGGTGACCTGGTTCGCGTATGTCGTCGCTGCTGACGTAGATTGAGGTTGCTTCGCCGCGACGGTTGACCAGCGCGCGCGAGGTCAGGGTCTTGCCGCACCCGGGAGGGCCTGTCAGCAGCACGCCACGCGAGTCCTTGTTCCCGTTCTTGGTGATGGTCACGACGTTCTTGAGAAAGGTGAGGACGTTCTTGGTGATTGCCTTGCGGACCTCGTCTGACAGCACGACATCGTCGAGTGTGATGCTCTCGTCGAGGTCCATGAAGGAGCCACCGGCGCGCAGTGCACCGCCTTTCATGGGACTCTCGGTTCGCAGCCAGTGGCGCATGGACTTCCAGATTCGCTGCATCTTGACGTCTTCGTCATCCTCGGCGGTCTCGAACGAGAAGTAGAACGCACCGCAGCGGAGGTCCTCCTCAGTCGTGATGGCCCACTTGCGTCCGCTCTTCTTCTCGGTGACGAAGCGTGTGGCGTGGAACAGCACGTTCTTGCTCTGGCTGGCGCTTACAGGTACTGACTTTGTGATGGGTGGAACGTGAGCGGTTGAAGGTGGCTCACCATACCACTCGACCGTCGAGACCTCGAAGTCACGCTCGAGGATCGCGTCAACCGCGAGCAGCATCCATGGTCCCATGGGTCTGCCGCGAACGCGAATGAAGGAGCGGACACGCCCCCCATCTGCGACGAACTCTGCTATCTCCCGTGTGCGGAGGGAGGGCACCTCGTCCATGACCTCCTGGACGGCCTCGTGACGCCACTTCTCGATTGCTTTCACTGTCTGTTCGTCGATGATCCCGAATGGGGTTTCTATCTCGTCTGATTCCATTTCTACTCCTCGGTAAAACCCGCCAACACTGTGACCCAATATGAACGAAGGAAGTCTGACCCGCAAGAAAGCGAATCGCATCATCCGGAGAGCAGGCTCCGCTACCCACAGACGGATCAATTCACCAAGGGCAGGTCACCAGTGAGCGCATCGATCTCTCTTCGTGGACCAGGTCCGATGCCGACGACGGTCACCGTTCCGGCGGGAATCTCGGTGTGACCGGCGTCCTTGACCATGTAGCAGGGGAGGTCGGCCTCCATCGCTTCACCGAACAAGCGGCGCAGCGAATCGAGGTCCTCGCAGCGCAGCACCACCTTGCGCGCACCCTCGTCGCGCCATCTCTCCAACTGCCGCGGGACATTCCGCCGCGCCTTCAGCGCGCACTCCACCGCCGCATGTCCGCACTGCGCCGCCAACTTGCCCGCGGACAACTTCAGGTCACGGCGGGTGACGAGCACCATCGTCAGCTCAGGCTGTGACTTGGACATTCTCGGTGGCCTCCAAGGTGACTCCCTGATGGCGGTTGATGATATCTGCCAGCGGACTTGCCAACCAGGCGGCGAAGAACAGGTTGCCCATCGCGTGCAGCAGGTCGAATGGCAGGCCGGCGATGATGTACGCAGGAAGCATGCTCGGACCGAGCGTGTGCAGGATGCTCAGGGAGATCACCCAGTCGAACAGGAATCCGCACAGGGCGGCGGCGCCAGCGATTCTCGGCAAGGTGTTGAGGTGGGTGGCGGCGAAGGCACCGAGGCAACCGACCAGCGACCAGCCCAGCGCCTGATAGAGCGTCCACAGACCGTGGCCCATCAGCATGTTCGAGCCGAGGGCGATGACGGCTGCCAGGGCGATGGAACGCTTCGCACCCATGTGCACACCGACCAGCAGCACGAGGACCGTCACGGGCTGGATGTTGGGCAGTGGCTCGAGCAGCACGCGCCCGAAGATCCCGAAGATCGCCAGCATGGCGAGCAGGGTCCATTCACGACCGTCGGGCAATCCGCGCTCGGCGCGCAGCAGGGCCCACCCGACCAGAGTCAGGAGGGAGATGTTGATCGCCAGCATTCCCAACGGGCCGACTGCGATGGCGTGTGCCCCGAGCATGTGTCCCCCCTCCCGTTGATTCGGCTAATAATGTGCCCTCAGTGAATCACCCCTCACTGAGAATAGCGTCACCAGGTGTCCACCTGCCAGACGATGACGCTGTCCTCATCCAGGACGAGGTCCCCGATCCCCACCATGGCCATGGCTCCGTCGTGATACAGTGCCCAGTACGCGTCGCCCGTTGGCTCGTGGCCGCCGATGGACGTCACGTATGGCCCCCATTCGGACACCGTGTATCCCACCTCCAGCTTCCCGCCGGTCACATTCGTGGCATCGAGCATGAGGTCGAACCCGTTCTCGTAGCCGCTGAACCCTCCCACGCACGCGCCCGTGGCATTGGAGTCGCTATCGGTCATGAAGTCGGTTCCATCGTAATCGATGTGATGCCTGCCATCGGAATAGTCGGGGTGGCTCGAATTGTCGGGGAAGTGGATGCAGACCACCTGCTGTCCGTCCCATAGGTCGGGAAGGCCGTAGTGCGGTTCGCCCTCCTCGGAGACCAGTTCGGAGGTCATCCGCGCCCATTCATGGCTGATGGCGGAGGCGCTGACGACGAAGAACACGAGCCAGATGGCGGAGAGCGCCTTCAGCCTGTTGTCAGCGGAGACGATGCCCCACATCAAGGCACTCAAGGCAACGGCCAATATCAGCAGAGCCACTGTCTCGGACACGGATTGCGGGGTGGTTTGACACAGCCTATAATCGCATCTTGAACCGTGCGAAGTGAATCACGACAGGCGCTCGAGATGTTCCTTCAGAACAGCGCTCACCACCTTGCCATCCGCTCCTCCACCGAGTTCGGCCATCACGACACCCATCAGCGGTCCCATCGCCTGCATGCCGTTCTCGGCGACGAACTCCGCCCGTTCGGCGAGCACCTTCTCCACGGCCGCCTCCACCTCACCGGACTGCGCCGGTACGAATCCAGCCGACGCAGCCGCTTCGAGCAGCAGCGCATGCACGACCTCGATCTCTCCCCCTGACTCGTTCCACGCGCCCGAGGTGAGCAGTTCGGTCGCCAGCGGAACGATGCCGTCGCGGGTGATGTCGCCCGCTCCGCGGGCGGACAGGGCCAGTCCGATCAATGAGAGCGGTACGCATTCTGGGTCGGGCGCGCCGGCGAGTTCGGCCACTTCGTTACGCACTCGGTCGAGCAGGAGCGCGGCCCACGCCTTGGCGGGCAGCGCATCCAATCCTGCTGCCAACTCGCCTGCATGACCTGCATGGAAGTCATCATCCAACTCTGCCCCGAGCAGCGAATCGACCTGATTCTGTGACAGGTCGCACGCCGCCAGACGTTCACGCCGTTCAACTGAGGTTGGAGGG
>CATMIM010000218.1 GCA_950068635.1 uncultured Candidatus Poseidoniales archaeon | reverse complement strand
CGTGACCGACGATGTGACCGCCGATCGGCTTGGTCGGGTCACCCCACATCGCATCGGGCTTGGAATGGACCTGGTTGGTGACCAGTACCAGCGCGTTGTTGATGTCGGCCAACTGCTTGAGTTCCTTCAGGTGCTTGTTCAACTTCTGCTGCCGGGGCGCCAGGTTGGCTCGTCCGATGTATTCGGCGCGGAAGTGGCTGGTGAGCGAATCTACGATGACGAGCTTGACATCGATGTTCCTTGACATCCGCTTGATCTCATCGACCAGCAGCATCTGATGCGGAGAGTTGTAGGCACGGGCGACATGGATGCGCTCCAGCACCATCTCTGGGTCTAGCCCTGCTGCGCGCGCCATCTGGGTGATGCGCTCGGGACGGAAGGTGTCCTCCGTGTCGATGTAGAACACCTCGCCGCCTAATCCTCCTTCCTCGATGGGCAGGACGGTGTTCACAGCCAACTGGTGACCGATCTGGGTCTTGCCGGAACCGAACTCGCCGTAGACCTCACAGATGGCCTGTGTCTCGAATCCACCTCCGAGAAGCTCATCGAGATTGCTGGAACTGCAGGTGAGTTTCTGGACCTGTCGGCGTCGCTCCAACAGAGCGCCGCCACTGAGGAATCCGCCGATGTTGGCGAGTTTCTTGGCACCCGCGATGATCTTGGTGGCCACCGCCTCGCCGAGTTCCGCTGAATCAGCGAGTTCTACAGGTGTCATCACAGCAATCGACAACAGGTCCTCGTAGCCCGCCTCGCGGAGTTTCTCCGCCGTCGCAGGGCCGACTCCCGGAAGATCGTCGACCGTCGCTTCCGGCTCTTCGGGCACGTTGATGACGATCTCCTCCTCTTCCGGCTCCGGCTCCGGCTCGGTAACTACTGGTTCTGTCTCAATCTCTTCATCATTCTTCTTCGCTTTCTTCGCTGCCATGTTCAATGTCTCCTGTGGCTCTTGACCGATGTCCGTTCAGCAACGGGGGTATTTGAACAACAGACTAGGGGTCACCTGAGAGTTGAAAGTGAACGGTAAACTGAACAAGGCCGCGTGCCTCGTTCTTCACTTTCACCCTGACGCGACATCCTCGGCAGGTGTCTCTAGATGGTCGTAGATGATGTGCACGTCCGAATAGGTCTCGATGTCGTCCCCGTCGACACCGATCTCCAGTCTCCAGCCACCGGCTTCGGGATTCGTCCGGAAGAACTCGTAGTCACCCTCAGCGTCGTCGGCGACCTCCGCGGTCTGTGAATCGATCTCGGAATCCTCTCCGTCATACACCGTCCAGGAGACTGATGAGGTGCCGCCGAAGAGGAACATACCCGGATTGACCACATGGCTGGAGACGTCCACGCGTGCGGGCGAGGCCTCCTCTGAACCTCCAGTGAGTTCGAACCACACCGGATTGGGGTCGCCGGTCGCCTGCGTGTTGTTGTAGTGAACCATGTACTCGACGCGCAGCAGCACTTCACCGGTGGCCGAGTTCCCCTCGGAATCGTTTGCGCCTACTGTGGCGCGGAATATTCCGTGGCTGTCGTAATCCACGCTCACGATCGACTGCGAGGAGGCATCCACCACCACAGTGGGCGAGCCGTCTCCTGGAATCACGAAGAACTCAGTGATGTCGCCACCCTCGCTGTAGGTCTCGTTGAAGTCGAATTCAAAGGTCGCTTGCATGATATCCTGCGTCTGGTTGTTCGAGTTGGGCACCATCATGTGATGGACTGTTCCGTTGGTCGCATCGAGTGTCCACACGAGCTTGACCGGCCCCGGCTTCGCCTCATCATCCCCGTGCAGACACCCTGCCAGGGCTGACGTGCTGAGCAGCAGCGCGAGCAGCAGCGGCAGCAGGCGGTGCGCTGGGCATTGTGCGCTCATCAATACGATTGTGTGACTTCGTACCCGAAAAAGGCGATGGGTCCTAGATGGGGGAACAGGCCATTCCGAGGCTTGTTCGATGGTCTTCAAATAGGGCGAGCCGGTCGCCGCGGGCAGCGCTTTGGAGTAGTCAGGTCATCTCGTCGGGCTCATAACCCGGAGACCGGTGGTTCAAATCCACCAGGCGCTACCTCGTCGGCTTGTATCGTATCGGAGCACCGACGCCCCGACAGCGCTAGTGCGCTGTCGGCCTGTGGCCTCCATTGGAATCGTTCCCGCTCAGCATCCAAGTCCAAGCCTCCGAGTGGGGAAGATGCGTGATGTCTCAGCGCTGCTCGACAGCATGCTGGCTCGAGCAGGTTCGGGCGGCGACGGAATCATCAATGGGCTGCACGCCCGGACTTGAGGGCGAGGGCGACGATGTCTGACGAAGGGATGCTCATCCGCGGTGCGGACATGGTGCTTCCAGATGGCCGCGTGGTTGCTGGTGACGTGCGAGTCACGGCCGGCTCTATCGAGACCGTGGCGGTAGGAGGAGGACTCGAACCTCGCTCTGGCGAGACGGTGATCGACGCCGAGGGACTGCACCTGCTTCCAGGCGCCATCGACCCGCAGGTGCACTTCCGTGAGCCGGGCCAGCCGCACAAGGAGACCTTGTCCAGTGGTGCGCGGGCTGCCGTGGCAGGCGGCGTGACCTCCTTCCTCGACATGCCGAACAATGTCCCTGCAGCGACGACCTTGGAGGCGATGCGCGCCAAACTGGATGCTGGAGCCAGGACCTCGGTCGCCGACTACGGATTCTTCATCGGGGCGACGCCCGACAATCTCGCTTCCCTCCAGGAGGCGGTCGGAACCCCGGATTCACCTGTCTCGCATCCCGGAATCTGTGGAATCAAGATCTTCATGGGGAGCAGCACCGGCGACCTGCTCGTCGACAAGGAGGAAGCGCAGAGGCGCATTTTCGAGGGAACTGCGGGCGTGATTGCTGTTCATGCAGAGGACCAGGCAAGGCTGCAATCGCGGGCAGCGCAATTCTCTGGGCGCACCGACGTCCTCGCGCACGCGGAGTGGCGCGACGCTGAAGTGGCGCTGTTGGCCACCCAGCAGGCGGTGGGAATGGCGGAGGAGTCGAACCATCGGCTGCACGTGCTTCACCTGACCAGTGGACTGGAAGCCGATTGGCTGGCGGGAAGGACCGGGGATATCGTCACCACGGAGGTCTGTCCGCAACACCTCACTTTCAGCGACGAGGATGTCGCCAGAGAGGGAACTCGGCTGCAGATGAACCCGCCGATCCGCTATGCGGAGGACCGCGACACCCTGTGGCGCAGGCTCCACGACGGCACCATCTGCTGCATCGCCACCGACCACGCACCGCACACTCTGGGGGAGAAATCAGTCGGCTACCCTGACTCGCCGGC
>CATMIM010000217.1 GCA_950068635.1 uncultured Candidatus Poseidoniales archaeon | reverse complement strand
ATCGATTCGAACCAAGCGCGAACGTAGCCTCCAGCGATGGTGCGCAGGTCCGCGCTACCTGCGAGCAGTTCCGCGGGTCCGTAGAACATCCCACCCAACCAGAAAGGAAGAGCACCGATGGCGACGACCACTGGCCAACCCAATGCGACGGCGGCGAACGCTTCGCGGTCTCGCAGTCGCTCATCGGTGTCCTCGCGTGTGCCCCAGCGTTTCAACAGGAACCCCAGAACTCCAGAGAGCAGCAGGGGGAATAGGAATGCGCGGATGGCGAAATCCAGTCCGTCACCGAGAATGAGTGTCGAGAGTCCGACGATCGCCAGCGGAATACAGAGCAGAATAAGGGTCCAACCCACCACGAGGCTGAGGATATCCTTGCGCATCGGCTCAACTCCGCTTCATCAGGTCGCTCTCGACCTGATCAACGCCTGTGAGCAGCACGAACAACAGCAGCCTGTCGTCCTCCATGAACACCTTGTCCGAAGATGCGCGCAACTTCGTCTTCGAATCACCCCTGCCCTTTCGCTCTATGAACGCCACGCGGCACTTCCCGCCTCGTTCAAGGGACGATACGGGCTTGCCGATGAGCGCGCTGCCGGGTGCTATCACTGCGGTCATTCCCACGAGGTCGGGTACACTGGCCAGCAGGTGGTAAGTGCCGGGCACCCGGCTGTGAACATGCTGCAGAATCGAGTCGATCGCCACCCTGCGGCGACTGACTGCGTAAGTTCGCCCGATGCGTTTGACCATCAGGGCGAGGTCGCTGTCGTCGAGCACCAACCCTGAGCGCTGAACGCCCAGTTCGCTCGCCTGCATTGCAACGGCGATATTGGCATGATCGTCCTCGAGCACGGCTATCGAGATGTCGTGGCTGCCGAGTTCCAGCTCGTTGAGCAGGTCAACATCCTGCAGGTCGCCGTGCATCACGTCGATGTCCTTCCCCTTGCCCACCTCACTACCCGCGAGTTGGTTGGCCTCCTCGAGACTCGGACTCAGCACGGTTACCGAGGCGCCATCCTCCAGGTATGACTTCGCTAGACGCTTTCCGAGACGCGTCGCCCCGAAGATGGCGACTCGGGGATGTTCCGGGTACTCTGGCTCCTCGTGTCCTGCCGCCTGCACGATGCGGCGGAAGGTGTGCTGTCCGACAGTGGCGAATGCCAGACGGTCACCCGCTTCGATCTTCGTGCTCTCGTCTGGGACCACCGTCCCGGCATCCTTGCGAGCGAGCGCGAACACACGAGGCAATCCATCGATGGTCGCTTCCGCCTCACCGAGAGTCTTGTGCACAAGGCGCTCGGCTCCTGGCAGCACTTCGACCTCAGCGATCCAAGCGTCGTCTCCGAGAGACAGCACCTCGCTCATGGCAGCAGCCTTCAATCCAGCCTTCAGGTCGTCGACCAACCTGATGTCCGGGCAGACGGCGTGGTCCGTCCCTGTCCATCGTCTGAGCCGACCGTCCTCGGTCTCCTTCTCCACGAGTTCACTGTCGTTGATGCGGGCGATCGTCATCAGGCTGCGTCCCGAATCCCCATTCGCCTGTTCGAACAGGTCGCGGGCCAACCCACATGCTAGCAGATTCATTTCATCACGCTGTGTGGCAGCGATGAACACCTCCGCGTCGCGGACTTTCGCCTCCTCAAGGTCCTCGCGCCGCGAAGCATCTCCTTGCAGGACGAGCACATCGAGGGCCTGGGCCTCCTTGAGCGCGTGGGTATCGTTGTCGATGAGCACGACATCACGGCCTTCGCTGCGCAACGCCTTGGCCACGCCGCGGCCCACTTCTCCGGCACCCCCGATCACTATGCGCATCCTGACACTCCCCGGTTGATTCGCCGCCTCCCGTCTCCCTTTTCAGCATTCACTACAGCAAGTCGAGTCTCACCTTGTATGTCCCATCACTGTGCACAGGTCCCACGACGGTCTCCCATGACATGTTCCATTGGAATTGGTTGGCGTTCAAGTTGAGGGGTCTATAGAATTCACCCGCCGCCTCCCCCTCATTGCTGGCGGGCTCGATCCACTCTGTGAACGCGGTCGGGGTGTGCAGCATCCACTTGTTGTTCACCACATCCACCGACGCCTCGATGTAACAGGTCTCTAGCCTGATCTCCTTCGCCGCGCACCATGCCGAGTCGTACGGGATGAGCACATTCGACCAGGCATGCGGTTCCCACTTGGTGTGGTCCATGTCCGTCAACGCGCCGAACTCGTACCACGTTGGGATGTTGCGAGCCCTGAGGATGCTCATCCAGGCGTTGGCCTGCTCGTCGCAATCGCCGAGCTCGTGAGCGAGGCAGGTGGGGCCGCTGCGCGGTGGGTTGGCGAGGCCAACGGAGTACTGCACGTTCTCGCGCACATACTCGAACGCGGCATGGGCGAAGGCGAACACGTTCTGCTGCTGGTTCGCGGGAAGGGAGGCGGTGATCTGGTCCGCCGCCGCTGTGACCAGCGGATGCTGTCCGTCTATCGCCCAATCAGGCCAGTTTGGGTCGAACGAGCGGTCGTACCATTGCGAAACCTCGCCTATGAGGGCGGTTGTCGAGCCGACCCAGCCCGCGCGGCCCAGATCAGCGAAATCTCCTGAGTTGGCGATGTTCATGCCGAAGTCCTTGCCCGGCACGACGCTGTCCACGCTGCCGTCAAGCCACCAGGTGTACGAATGTGCCAGCACGACGTAACGGATGACGAGTTGGACGCTGCTGCGCGCGGGCATCGTCCCCGACCAGACGATGCAGCGCATGTACTCGCAACGTTCCGCCCCCGGTCCCTTAACCGGCCAGTAGACCGTCGTCATCCCGTCACCCAGGTCTATGGCGTCCTGCTGCTCTAGATGCGCACTTGTGAGCAGTGGGACACCGATGGTCGCTGAATTGGCACCGACAGACATCAGTTTCACCACCTGTAAGGAAGATGCTGGTTCCTTGGCACCGGATACGTAGGTGAAGGTGTCATCCCACGAACCCGCGCTGGTCCTCTGGATGGGGATGGGAACACGGTAGGTGAACTGACGGTCGGAGAAGTCGTAGTTGTCCAAACGTATGGTTCGCTCAAGGGTGTAGCTGGTGGTCACCGGATACTCGTGGTAGGGTCCAACCTGGTCCCATAATTCCCCGAGCCAGTGATCGAGCTGCCGTTTCAACTGGTCCTGAGCCGGAGTGAACAGGAACACGAAGGCGATCACCACCACGATGACGACCTTGCGGTATTGCTTGCTGCCGCCCCTCCGGCTGCGGCGCATCGCCCTAGCGCTGGGAACTCGAAATCCAGTAGATACCCCGGACCGCACAGGG
>CATMIM010000216.1 GCA_950068635.1 uncultured Candidatus Poseidoniales archaeon | reverse complement strand
TGAAGGGCGAGATACTGAACGTGCCGCCGAAGCAGTCGGCTGTCAAGATCCGTGTCCGCACGCGCACTCTGCACGAGGTCGACGTGCACGAGCGGGAAGGACGGTATGTGGTCATCAGCATCAGTTGTGCAGCGGGTACCTACATCCGCACCTGGGCACGCGACCTCGGATTGCTGCTCGGTACTCGTGTGGAACTCATCGAACTCAGGCGAACCCGTTCCGGACACTTCTCCGAGGAGTCCACTGTTAACATGCAGCAACTGGCTGACGCCGTCTGGTTATGGCAGGAGAGCGATGATCCAACGGCCTTGGAGCGAGTCGTCAGGCCAGTCGAGGAGCTTCTGGTAGGCATTCCCCGAGTGTTCGTCAAGGATGGTGCCGCTGCTGCCGTGTGCCATGGCGCGCCCCTTCTGCGTCCAGGCGTGGTCGCCATCGACCGAGGGTTGGCGAACGGGGACGAGGTCCGGCTGCTGACATTGAAGGGTGAGGCGGTCGCTCTGGCACGAATGCAGGTTGACGGTGCTCGGCTCGAGGAGATGAAGACTGGTGAAGTGGCGAAGTCGACAACCGTGCTGATGGAGGTCGACACCTACCCGCGAGGGTGGTGATGACCTATAGAACGGCTACCATCAGCCTAAATCGTATTCCTCGTAGATCCACTCGTCGCATTCCAGTCGCAGTTTCAAACGCCCCATCTCGCGCACTCCCCTACTCCCACCCCGGTCGCCGCAGCGACCTATTGGAAGCATTCCTTTCACACACGGGCTCCACTTAACCGTTGAGGGTGTTTTTCCGATTATCCGTCCATATGGTGTGCGTGTGCCCTATGATGCGCAGGTTCTGCACTCAAGGCCAAGAACCCGTGAGGCTGAACTTCTCACTTGAATCGGCGAATCTTACTGGGTCCGAGTTGGAACGCCAGTATGGTGACCAGGATGATCGCTCCCGCGAGCGTCCAGAACATCGGTGTGGAGACGGATATCCCTCCACCTGAAGGTCGTTGATCGCCCCCGTCATCATCACTGATGGGCGGTTCTATCGTGACTTCACTGAATGCCTCGTTGTTCTCCTCGTTGGTCTCTTGGATGTCATGCAGCGGGTCAACCACCACTCTGATGCTTGCTGAACCCCCCCCCATGCCGACCTGCCAGTCGCACGACGTGGAGGCCAGTTGGTCGGGCGCGATCACCGGGATGCTCGAGGAGGTGCCCACGAGCTGGTCATCGACATAACAGCGCACCAACACCAGATTGGCGGCCGAACGTCCCGAGTTGCGCACCCAGGCGGTGATGGTAACGACATCACCTTGGGTCACGTTCACAGCCTGCTGACCCTGCTGACCTTGCTGGATATGTTCGAGGGTGATCTGCTCGATTAACAGGTCAGGCTCCGCAGTGGCGAGAACACCGATGCTGGCCTGCACTGTGTTCACACCATCCGAGATGGTGATACTGACATCGAACGAGCCCTCCGCGATGGGCTCCAGGATGAGGTTGCCTGACTGATCGATGAACGCCCATGAGACGTCCGTGTTGAACTGCAATTCGGAGAGCGGTGTGTCGACATCCTCGACGCCCAACTCAATCACCAGCGACTCTCCCACCTCCACCTGCACTTCGAGCGGCAGCGGCGCGTGGGTTGGGGCGTCCTCCACCTCGTTCACCGTCACGCTGAAGGTGCTCACCCAGGAGTTGCCCCGCTCATCTTGCACCTGCACCATCACGGTGGTCTGTCCGTGCTGCTCGGGTTGCTGACTGACCACCAATTGTCCATCCACGACCGACACGGTCAGCAGTGATGTGTCTCCAGAGTCGGCGCTTACCTGAAGATCCTGCCAGGCGGTGACGTCATCGTTGCACGTCGAGAGCAGCGGAATCACCGCTCCGGAGGCATCCTCATCGAGTTGCCTGTCGGTGACGTCGTCGCAGGACGGGTCGCGGTCCCATTCGACCACGAACCCGCCGGACAGCATGATGTCGTCCACGACCACCACAGTCGTCTCGGCATGACCGTCAGATGACCACTGGAAGCGGGTCCTGAGGCCGATGTCGATCTGTTCTCCCACAGCTGGAAGCAGATGCCCCACCGGAATGGAGTGGCTGAAGCCACCGAGTGTCAGTGGCAAGTCCAGCAGCACCACCCCTTCGAAGGCGACCCTGAGCGTGCTGAAGTTCACCACCAGGTCATCGATGGCCCCCGATACATGGCCTGAGACGGTCACCGTGGGGTCGTTGATGTCCGCGCGAACACGGGTGAGGCAGCCATCCAGAAGATCCACCTTGAACTCCAGGAAACGATGGTCTGGCAACAGGAAGGGGTCGTTCAACAGCGTGTATCCGAACCAATTCTGTGCGTCGGCACTGCCGCGAACCTCGACGCTGGCATTTCCGCTGGTGGACATATGCACCCTCCCCCACGATTGACCGTACGGGCGTTCATGGACGGTCGAAATCCACGTCCCACCTGTAGCCGAGTCGATGAGTTCCAAGCCACATGGGCTCTGTGCCAGGTTGGTCGTCTGTCCGAGTGTCAGGTTGAGGTCGATCACCGGGGAGGTGCTCAGCAGAACGCTCGCCTCCGCCTTGGCGGTCTCGAACGAGTACCATGATTGGAAGTAGGTCGCGGAGAGCCCGACCGCATCGACCTCGACGCGACTGTCGTCTGTGCTTCCCTCTGAATGGTAGTCGATGGTCACGGAGACGTTCGCCAGGATTGACCACGTCCATGATTCGAGCGAATCGAGGGGAATCGCCGCCGGATTTCCCGACATGTGGTCGATGGCGGACTGTGTGTGCGCGTAGGTGCGCACCAGTTCGGTGGTACCTGGCCAGGAGACGATGAAGCGGACATCATCCTGCTGCAGCGGGTCAGGAATCGAGAACGAGACGAGCAAGGTCACGTTGGTCAACTCGCGACCCGAGACGGCACTGAAATCGAAGCCTGACAGCGTGATCTCCTGTCCGCTGCTGTACCAGTAAGCGCCATCTGGGAAACCGAGCGTGTTGTTGCTGTTGACAACTGAGGTCACTGTCGCCCACGCGCTGGTGGAATCCCTCAACTCAGGACGGGTATGGGTGAACGACAGTACTCCGTCAGCCACCATGGTCGTCGTGTAGTCAGCTGGTCGATCATCGTATTCTGCCTTAGTCGACAGAGTCCAGTCGGTGGCGTCATCGAAGGAGCCCTCGGGGAACAGGTCCACGGATTCAGCCCGGATGACCGTATCCGCGGTCACCGCCGGTGCCAGCGGGAGGAACATGACCGACAGCAGCAGCGCCAGAACCGTCACGGA
>CATMIM010000215.1 GCA_950068635.1 uncultured Candidatus Poseidoniales archaeon | reverse complement strand
CTCGTGCTCATGTGCGCGATGCTCGGCCTGCTCCTGCCGGCTCCTGTCGCCGAGGCCGAGTTGGGTGTCGGAGAGGCGACGCTCAACCTGACCTGCCTGACTGAGTCGTCATGCCTGTTGGGCAACGAAGCGACCGGACTGGACAGCATCAGCCGTCAGGAGTCGGCGGCGACACCCCTCAACCCAGTGGTCGTGCGATTGGAATTCCAGATGGCTCCGGACCAGCGACAGATGTCCCTGCTGCCACCGACGCTCGACGAGTTGGTCATCGACCTCATCGTGCGCGAGGATGTCGGCGGTCTCATCGCACCTGACATCGTCGTCGACCTGCGCCTCGGTCCCAGCCAGAACCAGTGGACGATTCCTGCCGACACGACCCTGACCCAGCAGCAGGGAAGATACCACATCGAGAACGAGGAACTGAATCTCGACCGCGGCAGGTTGCTGCGCCCCGGCAATCCAGTCAGCCTGACGCTGTCCTTCGAGATCGATCAACCGGTCACCTGGGAACTCCGCCTGCGCAGCGACTCATGGCTCACGCTTCCCGTCGAATGGAGCGCCGACGTCGACAGCGCCAACATCGACGAGCCGAGCAGCGCCGGCAATCCCGTGGTACTCGAGATGGTCGAGCAGATCCAGCAGGGAGCATTGCTCGACGCCGACCAGGACTGCTACACCTTCCCCATCGAGGACAACGTGGAGGCCCTGACCCTGCACGTGAGTTGGAAGAGCGTTCCACTCGAGATCGAGCAGCCGCACACTCCGCCTGACCTGATCAGGGAAGGAGGGAACTCACCACGAAACCCGGCCGTGAAGACGAGCTACGAAGGGGGAGAGACCGTGTCTGAGATACGCTACGATGAACCTCCCAAGGGTGAATACCTCGCCTGCTGGACTGGCCTCTCAAACCACTTCCAGGCCTACTCCTGGTTCGGCAGACTCTCCTACGAGGGCATCGGCAGCACATCACCTTCAGACTTCAGTGGAGACGCAAACTGGATCTCCGGCCAGGCGCAGGTGGGCAGCAGCGACGAATTCCAGCAGTTCGGAGGGGCAGGCGTGTTCACATTGCTGCTCGCCCTGCTCGGCACCGGAGCCGCGATCTCCGGGTTGGCGTTCGCCTCGAACAATCGCTGGTCGAAACGGGTGTTGATCCCGTTGGCACTGGTCTTGCTGGTGGTAGGAGGTATCGCATCGCCCATCTGGGCGATGACCGATGAAGCGCCACGAGCGCGCGAGGTGCTGCTCGACGACCTCATCGAGGCGAGATTGGCGGGCGTCGAGAGGGCTGGGCTGGACGGAGGGCATGCAGCGGCCGTGAGTGGCATGTTCGGTGTGAAGCCGGGCGAGAACCTGCGCTTGCGCTTGCACGTGGTCGGTGCGCACCCGACCGACGACGGGCGCTGGCAGGTGCACGTCGAGGAACTCGAGCAGGTGCGACTGGACAACCACGTGTTCGGCTACCTCAAGGACAACCCGATGACCGACATCGACAAGGTGCGCTTCATCTTGGCTGCCGGTCGTCTGCTCACGCTCGACCTGCTGATGCTCGAGGCGCTGCTGATCGTCGATGAACCACCCGAGGGAGAACTGTTGCACATCGACTGGAGCATGGCGGCGGCCAACGGGGCAGGCACCGCCGCGGATCCGGTCTGGACCAGCAGACCGGATTCCATCTCGCTCACTGACTGGACCCGTCTGCAGAATGACCTGTATCCCATACTGCTGACCATCTCCTACTGTGACTGCGGCATCGACGGCATGGAAGTCTCGTACATGGGGAACAGCCGCCTTGATGCAGGTTCAGTCCCCAGTTCCGAGGGGATCGAAGTCGCTGATGGATTCGTAGCCAAGGAAGGGATGTGGGTGACCGGCGGAATCCTGCTGCTTCTCGCTGCCGGTGGAATCGAATGGTATCGTCTGCGTCAGACCCAGGAACTCTCTGAGAAGATGTTTCGCTGATTCACCGGACAGAGGTAATTCAGTTTCAGACACGGCCCAGAACATCGTCGAGCATCTTCTTCTCTTCGTCGTCGATGACGCCATCTTCTAGCGCGTCGCGAATCTTCTGCATGTCCTCCTCGGACAGTCCCGCCGAGCGCCCTGAACCCTCGATGAGCGCCATCTCAGCCGCGGTCGCCTTACCATCCTTGATGGCTGCGTTGATGGCTGCGCGGGTGGCGATCTTCGCCGCCTCGCGCGGTGGGATGTCCAGCATGTCACTGAGCCTGGACAACTCATCGAGTTCGGTGTCGGTGAGCACTCCATCCTCGTAGGCGGCCTGATAGGCTTCGAGCAGGAAACTGCCGTACTGGTCCGGGTGCAGCAGAACGTCGCGGATGAGGCCGTAGTCGACGCGGCGCTTGGAGGGGGAAGTCAATTCCAGCGTCGCCAAGCTGCGGCGCATCTCCTTCACACCCATGTCCTTCAGGCCGTGCCCGATCCATGACAGACCGAGCGCGGTGACTCCGGCTGCGAGCCATTGCATCGTCGTCGATTGGAGCAGGCTGCCGGGGTTGATCATCTGATGCAAGCCGATCATGACCAGCATGGAGCCCCAGAACACCTCCAGCCAATCGTTGATGTCCGGTTCATCCTCGAACCCCTCAAGCCGTTCCTCGACGAGTTGCTCGACGCTGCCATCCTCGGCCATCGCCCTGCTCAGTCTGCCCGAGCCCTTCAACGTATCCGCTTTCGTTCCGCACATCCCCGGTCGTGCCTCTGACACCCTGCTGTTCTGGTGGTTTCTCACCGCTATCCTCTTGGGCGGTGACGTGCGGATGGAAGCCATGCCCGAAGGTGACGAGATTGGGTTGGCGGTATCGAATCTCGACCTGCCGCAGGATGTACTGGATTTCATCGCTGAAGGATGGGGCATCGAGCGGTTGTATCCGCCGCAGTCGGAGGCGGTCCCATACGCTCTCGCGGGGGACAACCTGCTGCTGGAGATACCGACGGCCAGCGGGAAAACACTGGTGGCGTACATGGCCATCCTGCGCAAGTTGCTGGTCGACGAACCCGGCAGTCGCGCGGTCTACATCGTGCCGTTGAAGGCGCTGGCGTCCGAGAAGGTCGAGGAGCTCCAGCAGGCGGGTGACGCACTCGGCCTGAATGTGGGCATCGCCATAGGTGACCGCACCGGGGAAGCGTTGCGCATCGATGACGCAGATGTGCTGGTGTGCACGTCAGAGAAATTCGACTCGATGCTGCGCAACCGCGATGACCTGCTCGAACGGGTAAGCATCGTGATCGCCGACGAGGTGCACCTGATCCATGATGCGAGCCGTGGGCC
>CATMIM010000214.1 GCA_950068635.1 uncultured Candidatus Poseidoniales archaeon | reverse complement strand
CCTGCTCATCGTCAGCGTCGTCCGTACTCGACATGTAGCGGCGTTGGCGACGACGTGCATCGGCAAGCCCTGGTACCAGCGCTTCGAACTCCACTTCAGCCGGAGGAGCGGCGCGTTCCTCCATGTTCTCCAGTTTACGCGCCCGCAGGCGCCGTTCACGTCGCTCTCGTTCGAGGCGCTTGATCACCGAACTGTGCTCCGCTCCGCGCAGGATGCGCTCGACGGCCTTGCTCGCCAGCGGGAGACCTTCCTCATCTCCGACCAGCACGATTGTGCTGCCATAAACCGCCATCTCACAGCCGGAATGCTCCTCGATCAACTTGCGGATGCGACCGTTCCTGCCGATCAACCGCCCGCGCATGCGTCGCTGCTGGTTGGCCCGCTTGCCGACCCACTCGCGCATGTCGACCAATTGGAAGAACAGGTCGTCGCCGAGCAGCCTGAGGGCACGCTTGGGCGACATCCCACGGCCGATGGCCTTGATCATGTCTGGCAGTTTCATCTGCATGATCGGGTCGATGACTCCCCCCTCTTCCCAGATGATGCCGATCTCGCCTGACTGCGAGTTGACGTCCAAGGCCGCTCCCGATGCCTTCTCGATCGCCCGGCGCGTCTCACCACCTGTGCCGATCAGCACCGCTACGCGATTCATCGGAATCCTGACTGACGCCTGCATGCGGGCTGCCGACCGAGGGTCCCTAATTGAACTCGGCGGTGGCTCACTCGTCTCCGAGAATCGTGACCATGGCGTCGGCGAGTTCGACTTCAAGCCCTTGGCGAGTGGCCCACTGCACCAGCCGAGTGGCGTCGCGCACGAGGAATTCGTTGGAGTTCGGATGCCTCTCGACGACCGATTGACCGGCGTCTATCACCCACGGCTCACCATCGTGCCAGAGGATGTTGTAATCGGAGAAGTCGGCATGGACCATGCCCGCGTCGTTCCAGAGTATCCTCAGGAACTCAAGCAGTTCGTCGTAGACCGGCTGAGGTGATTCCACCTCTGCATCGCGCAGGCGAGGAGCGGGGCCGGTCTCGTCACCGACGTAGCTCATCACGAGCACGTTCTTGAACAGGGCGAACGGCTCTGGGACTCGCAGTCCGAACTTGCGCATGCGCAGCAGATTGCGCTGCTCCTTGCGCACCCAGATATCGACGAGTTGGCGATGACGGCGCCTGAGTCCACCGAATCTGGGGTCGCCCTCGATGTACTGCATCAATCCGCGGAACACTGCGTTGCTGGTGTGGAAGATCTTCACCGCCACCGGGCCTGACTCTGACTCACCGCGGAAGACGTGCGCCTCCTTGCCGCGCGCGATCGGCCATTCGAGCGTGTCGATGTGACCTTGGGTCATCAGTTTGTAAACAGCCAGAAGAGTGGACTGGTCGAACACCTCGTCGAGCACTCGGCGGTCGACCCATTCATACAGACCCTTGCCGAGCACGCCGGCCATCCGCTCCTCGATCACAGAGAACATGCGGGCATTGCTCTGCTCTGCCATCCAGCCCCAGCGCTTGTCCGCCTGCTCCAGGGACTTGTGCAGCTCCTCGGGCTCCTGCTCCGCCTCCTCGAGCCACTTGTCATCGTATTCCGGTTCCAGGTCCGGCCCTTCCTGGTCACCTTCGATGCCGGCTTCCTCTGCTCTCTGGGTCGCCTGCTGATCGCGCAGGTCCTGCCATTCACGTCGCTTGCCGCTGCGGCGTTTAGTTGACCGCTTGCGGGCGATGGGAGCACCTCTGGGATCACGCCTCACCGTCGTCATCCGACTCCGGCTCAGCCTCTTCAGGCTCGGGCTCGGCTCGCTTGTCACTGGCCTCCCAGATGCCGCTGTCATCTTCCGACGCAGTATCATCACCCATGCCGAAGGTGTCGACTACCTGGGGGAGCACCCCCTTGCGTGAGAGGTAGAGAGCCTGTGTCTTGGTGTAGCGCATGCGCACATCCGCCTTCGCATCCTGGAAATCCCACGGTTGGATGATGATCAGGTCACCCTCGCGCACCCACTGCCAACGACGCATCTTCCCCGGAATCCGTGCCAAGCGCGTCTCCCCATCCCCACACAATGCGCGTATGCGTCGGCCACCGAGGATCTGATCGGCGATGGCGAACATCTCGTTGATGCGCGTGTTGGGTGTCTTGACGCGGATCTTGCCGCTGTCCGCATCACCCGACTCGAGCTTCGCGAGCAACTCCTCGTCGACTACTTCCTCTCGGCGCCTACCCATTCACAGATGTCTAACTGAGCGCCCCTTATGAACTGCGGCTTTCACCGCAGTGGTTCGCCATTGGCGATTCTCGAACCGCTCATGTTCCGAGTCGCCCGTGGAGGCGAATGGCACACGCAAGCGCGTTGTAACTGCTCAAGTGTGGAGGCGCTGAGCGAGGTGTTCGTCGCTCTGGCTGGGTCATGGACCACACTCTCGCTGGGCGCGGCGCTCATATCCTGTGAGTGGTTCTGGCAAGCGGGGGAGTCGCGGATGGAGGACATTCTCGCTCGCGAGCGGGCGGTCGCGGACATGTTCGGATGGACCCATCTTGAAGGGAAGCACAAGGACGACGGCTGGGACATGGTGACCCCAGACGGTTCACGAGTCACGATCCGCTTCGATGTCATGTCTGAGGAGACGGGCATGCACTTCCTCGAGCTGGAACAGCGGGCTGACCGGGGGAGCCGATGGCAGGCCTCCGGATTCGGGCTGGCGCGCAGGCAGGCGCACTACTGGGTGATGGCGAACTCGCACTCCGTCTACGTGGCACCGACCAAGGCGTTGTGGCGGGCGGTGAAGAAGTCCCGGGCGGACGAGAAGCACTCACGCCGGGACCTCGAGGACAAGGAGAAGCGCATGTATTCCCGGGGGCAGATCATTCCGCTCGAGACCTTGGAATCTGTCTGCATCGTCGTCTGTGGCATGCCAGATTAACCTCAGTACATATTTCTAAATCAACAGAAGTAAACTTCCGTTGTACTCTCCTTTCCTTTCTTTGGTCCAGTACAAATTTTCTTTGTGCTATGTTCCTTTAGTGCATCGTAAAACTTGCCTTCAAATCCCAATTTATCCGCTAATGATTTTGGCCACCCATTCGGCCATTTTGTTGGATATGTCGCGAGATCCAGTCCTAGAATAGCACTACCTAATAATCTATGAAATTGGCTAATTTCAACTCTTTTTCCGTCAGATAGAGATTGAGATATTACTGCATCCATTATCTCCCGACTTGTCTGATTATTATCCTCAATGGTGGAATCAGAGACTGCCCTTTTCAACTCTGTATGAGTAAGTTGTAGGACCATAGA
>CATMIM010000213.1 GCA_950068635.1 uncultured Candidatus Poseidoniales archaeon | reverse complement strand
ATCACCCAGACGCTAGAGCGCCGTCAACGCCAGCAGCAGCACAACGAAACGCACGGAATCGAGCCGCGGACGATCGTCAAGGCGCTGCCGACCATGGGAGTCGAGGTGAACGAACTGCTCGCAGGAACCTCTGGCAAGGGGATCGGCGGGGGGAGACGTATGGTGGCATCTGGACGGGGGCGGTTCCGCGAGGAGCGGAATCTGGTCAAGCGGTTCGACCTCGGAGCCGGCGCTTGGGCTCCCGGAGAGGACCTCGTGAGCAGAATGAGCCAGCCAGCGTGGGCGGATGTGGCCGACTCGGTGCTGGTGGGCGGGACTGACAGCGAGTCAGGCACGATGGATCCAGGCGGCGACTACTCACCAGACGCCATCACGGACAGGGAGCGCCTCATCGAGAGGATGCAGAAGGAGATGAAGGTGGCTGCCGGCCGGTTGGACTTCGAGCGGGCGGCGTCACTGCGCGACCGCATCTTCGAGTTGCAGAATGAGTCGGATTGATTGTAAGCGCGACACGGCCTCTAGCGCCTCGTGCGCAGGCTGGAGATCGTCATCATCACGCAGGGGCCGGAGCTTTACAGCACCACTCGGTTGGCATCCGCCGCACGCGCTCGGGGGCACGGGGTCAGCCACCTGAATCCGACACGCTGCACGATTCGCATGGGCTCTGAGGAGCGAGGCGTTCTCTACAACGGACAGCGTATCGTGCAGCCGATGGACTGCCTCATTCCACGCATCGGCGCATCGATCACACAACACGGCCTGAGGGTGCTGCGGCAGTTCGAAGCGGAGGGGGTACTCCTCCTCAACAGCACTCAAGGCATCGCCGGCAGCCGCGATAAACTGCGCGCCATGCAGGCGTTCGACGCCGCCGGACTGGACATCCCCAAGACAGCCTATGCTCGCGGGGCGGATGATCTACGCCGCGCCCTGGGAGATGTCGGCGGACCACCGGTCATCCTGAAACTGCTCGAGGGGACACAGGGCATCGGAGTGATGCGCTGTGACACGGTGGCCAGCGCCGAATCGGTCGTCGACGTCCTGTCCCGGCTGCAGCAGCCGATCATCGTGCAGGAATACGTGCGCGAGGCGCGTGGCCAGGACCTGCGCATCATAGTCGTCGGTGACAGAGCAGTGGCGGCGATGCACCGAAAGTCGGGCGGCGACTTCAGGTCCAACATCCATCGCGGTGGCACAGGCACCGCGGTCACTCTTGATGCCGAGACTGAACGCATCGCCATCGAGGCGACACGCTGCCTCGGGCTGCGCGTCGCCGGGGTCGACCTGCTGGAGTCCGACCGTGGACCACTCCTGCTCGAGGTCAACTCGTCGCCGGGACTCGAAGGCATCGAAGGTGCGACGAACATCGACGTGGCCAACGAAATCATCTCCGAGGTCGAACGCATCAGCGACTGAGACTCTCTCAATCACCATCACCGCTCACCCAACGCTTCATTTCCGGGTGGCCGCTGGCGCTGGGTCGATGGCGCAAGAAGCGGATGACTTCGACGTCCCTGTCAGGGACTATGACTTCGCGGACATCAGCGCCGATGAAGCTGGCGAGGTGTCCGGCCTGCTCGACGCGATGGCGTCAGCCGGGGGCTTCAGCGCCACCAAGCTGGCGTGCGCACGCGACCTCTTGCGAGACATGTTCGCCGCGTTGGATGAAGCCGGCGACAAGGAAGGTTACAGGCATCTGAATTGGCTCTCATTCCCCGCCTCGCTGTGCGCCACCGGCACACGGGGTTTCTTCGTGGAGGCACTCAGGCGCAACCGATTCAACGTTGTCGTGACCACCTGTGGAACGTTGGACCATGACATCGCGCGCACGCATGCGCAGTACTACCACGGATCCTTTGAACTGGATGATGTGGAACTCGGAGAGCGGGGGCTCAACCGACTCGGCAACGTGATCGTGCCCAACTCCAGCTATGGGGAGACCATCGAGGATGTGGTGCTGCCGATGCTCGCTGAGATCGAGGAGGAACGACGAGCCGAGTCACCCGAGGACCCATGGAGAGGGTTCGGCAGCGTCGAACTGTGCTGGGCGATCGGAGACAGGATCGAGGACGAGGCAAGCCTGCTTCACCATGCTGCGAGGAGACGCATACCGTTGGTCATCCCGGGGATCTACGATGGTGCCGTAGGAGCGCAACTGTTCATGCACAGACAGCGCTCATCGGACTTCCGGCTGGACCTGCTGGCCGACCAGCAGATACTGTCCGACCTCGTCTGGACCGCCGACGCCTCGCACGCGCTGATAGTCGGTGGCGGCATCAGCAAGCATCACGTCATCTGGTGGAACCAGTACCGAGGAGGACTCGACTCGGCGGTGCAGATCACCACTGCCCCCGAACACGACGGTTCGCTATCAGGCGCGCGACTGCGCGAGGCGGTCAGTTGGGGCAAGGTGCGACCAGAAGCGCCACAGGTCGTCGTCGAGGGAGATGCCAGTGTGCTGCTCCCGCTGCTCGGGGTCGACCTGTTCAGGGACTGAGCTTCAATCGTCGAGCCGTGCCGCGATGCACTCCATCAGACCCACCCGCAACGGAATCACAGGATGCCAACCTTCCGCGCCCGCCTGCTGCAATGCCGAATGAAGCGGAGCCAGGTCAGGGCGCGACGAGCGGTCGGCAACCGCCTCCAGTCGTGTTTCGGCAGGTGCCAGATCGGCAGCGGAGAGCGAACTCCCGCGGACAGCATGCAATCGGGACCAGAGCATGTCCAGTTCGGAGAGCAGCACGTCATGGGGCCAGCCGCGGCGACCACTCGCGTGGAGCATGCCGACAGGTGGTTCGTGAAGAAGCGGGACGACGGCGTCGAGCAGGTCACGGACATGCAGCCACCAGCGTGGATGTTCTTCCAGAGAATCGCCTGAACCCATCCCTTGGTGCCGGTTGAGTGCCACCTCGATCTCCTGGGGGCCCCATGGGCCGGAACCTCCGGGGATGTAGAGGTCGTGCAGCACGAGTTCGCACGTGGTGGTGCAGGGGGGTGACTCGACCGAGGCTGGGCGAATGAGCAGGTCGCACGATTCGGGAAAGGCGCCTGCTCCATCCCAGCAGACGATGGTGGTATCCGCGATGTCATCCGAGGATGCGGTGAGAGCGTCAGACTGCTCGATGTCGGCCCGCTCAAGCCGCTCTGCGAGCGCCCGTCCGAGCAGCGAGTCATGACCGTGGATGCGCACGGCCGGCATCAGCGCCCACCTCACGCGACCTGGTCGGCCTCGAGCGCCTTGGCGGTCTGCTCGAAGATTCCCAGAGCCTCCGCCACCTCATCGGCTGAGATGTTCAGGCTTGGGCGCAGACGGAT
>CATMIM010000212.1 GCA_950068635.1 uncultured Candidatus Poseidoniales archaeon | reverse complement strand
AGCCGAATTGATCGAACTGTCATCGCACACCGCCCCATCGGGAGATCCGGCGGTCCCGGCGACCGAAATCGTAGTGCCGGTAGGCGTCACATCGACGCTGATGTACAACTCGGAGATATCGAGCGTACCGCTGTTGAGCACCACCAACAGGAAGTTGATTTCATCGTCGACATCCACGGCATTCCGGATACCACCGGAAATATCCGCAATCGACGGTCTCGGTTCCATCGTGCCGAGGAGTTCAACCTCGTATCCGGCACGACCACCAGCTTCCTCATTCCATTCATCTTCCAGTTCGAACACACTCACGCTGGCCAGCAAGCTCGTCAGCATCAGCATGGCCATCATTAGACTCATCGTTCTCTTCATGTTTACAGTCCTCCCACTGACGGGGTGCTCCGGCACCTTCTCCGTTTGTATTTATACTGTGCGTACGAGATTGTAAAAAACCCCGAAAATAATCGCACAATGTAATTGGTTTTGGTGCATAATTTTTGTATCTCATTCCGCCGCCCGCAGAGCCTCTGCTGGATGAATGGAAGCCGCTCTTCTGACCGGCCATGCGGTGGCCAACAAAGTGAGAAGATAAGCGCCGAATACTATGAGCGAAATCTCCCCCCACGGCATGACGAACTCGGCACCTTCCTCCTTGAGGTATTTCACATACAGTTGCCAGTGGAATCCGATGCCCACAACTGCACCATTGAGGATGCCCAGCAGACTGACCCAGGTCAACTCGATCAGATAGCCGGCGACGACCATCCCTCGTTGGAAGCCGAGGGCTCGCAGTATGCCGGTCTGGTGCTGTCTCTCGGAGACGTTGCGGATGGTGATGACACCCAGCCCTGCGATGCCCACCGCGAGGCCCAGAGCGAGGAAGGCCTGCAGCAGACCGAACATGGCGAAGATGAACGACTGGAAACTCTGGAAAATAACTTCGATCGAGATGACGAAATACCCTTCCTCGACGAGCGCGTACTGCAACTCCTTGGCGATGCTCTCCTCATCTTCGATCGAGGTGCCATCGGGCAGCGAGAACCAGATCGCAGAGGGCTCGGAATCGAAATAGTCGCGTGAGAAATTCTTGTTCACGCTGATGCCCGGTGCGAACCAGCCACTCTCCTCCTCCAAGACCGCAGCGACATACAGGGTATGGTTGACATAAGGATTGAAGGGGTCCTTGACGACGATCGCATCGCCGATGTTGTAGTCCATTCCTTCGAACATGATTCCCCGTTCACCCTGCCACTCCTCGACCGCCAGCTGATAGTCGATCACCACGAGAGATTCGTTCTCGAGCACCCTCAGCCACACCTCTTCAGGCGTCGAACCGAGTGCGGGGGACCAGGAATCCAGCGGTAGACCCCCATGCGCGGTGAAATTGGCGTCGAATCCTCTCAAGGAGGTGTATTGTGAATGGTTCTCCAGGTCGTGTTCGGAGAGTTTGTGCGTCTGGATGACCGCGGTCTCGATGACCGCGATCGCATCGAAGGTATCCGGCTCGACATCGCCCAGATCCCACTGCGAGGTGTCGTCTCCCAGGTCGACGTCACCGAACGCGACGATCTCCCATTCGCCCCTGGCATTCTCCCCTAGATCGCCGATGTAGTTGCCGAACATCGCAGAATAGCCTGACAGGACGACGACGGCGAAGACGACGAGGCTGAACATGCCCATCGTCATCGCGGTGCGGAAAGGAGTGGCCAGAGGGTAGGCGAGCGCGGTGGGCAGAACCGCGGCCATACGACTGGAGAGCGACGAGCCAGCGCGGGCGAGGGCGCGGGCGATTATCGGTGCGAGGCTGGTGAGCAGCAGCACACCGGCGCCCACCAGGAACAGTCCGAGCACGATGAATGAAGAGTCGCCGACCTCCATCTCGGCTCGCAATGGATCGGTCCACACCCCCCAGCCGAACATCGCCAGACCCAAGGTGGTCATGACCAACCGGGGTACGATGATCCTGCGACTCATCCGAATCGAACCGAACGTCACTGACTCAGGAAGCACCCGGCTCAGGACCATGAACAGAGGCGGTACGAGTCCGATCAAGAAGAGGAAGCCCGCTGTCAGCCACCAAGCGTAGCGGGAGCCGTCTACGGGGTCACCGAACATGAAGGCGAGAACGGCGCAGATGACCGCAGCACCGAACAGGAACAGGCTGACGAGAATGGTCCACCACGGCAAGGAATCCTTGAGGCGGGTGGGGATGTCGCGCATGGCGGCGACCACGTTCATCCTCGAGATGTAGAACGAAGTGGCGAGCAGAGTGGCCCAGGTGACGAGGAAACCGGTGGCGAAGCCGGTCAGCAGGCTGTGCCACTCCCATCCGAACAGGATCGAGCCGCCGAAGGTGTCGGACAGCGCCTTGTCGAGGCCGGCCATCAGCACACGCGCCACGCCGATTCCGAGCACTGCCCCGATGGCGCTGGACACCAGTCCGATCACCGAGCCCTCGAGCACGAACATCGTACGCAAGTCGCCCCGCTGCATTCCGAGTGCGCGGGTCATGCCCATCTCGCTCTTGCGCTCATCGGCGAGCATCACGAACAGGTTCATCACCAGCAGGATGCCAGCGAAGATGACGAACGAACCGAAGATGAGGAACAGTGCGGAGAAAGCTGCTCCGGCACTCTCGGTCGCCGTGCGCACATCACTCTTCATCGGGATGACCTGGAATCCCATCGATGCCGCGGTGGTCATCTCGTCAGTCCAGGCGGTCAGGTTCTCGACCGCGGAATCGTATGCACCTGGAAGGGCGAGCGATGGCCCGGCGACCATCACACTGCTGCGGACCGGCTCCTCCATCAACAGCAGGGCCTCGGCATCCGAGACGTTGACGATGGCGACCGAGAGGTCATCCAATCCCGGTTGTCCCGGCGGCGCGGGCAGGGGAGGAACGGCGCTGGAGTAGTTGAGTTGCAATGGCTCGTCGTAGCCCCGGGCAGCGGGCAGCAGCCCGAGCAGGGACAGGTTGGCTGGAGGCGAGAGGGCGATGCCGGTCGCCGACCACGCTGTCAACATCACTTCTCCAGAGGATGGCTCCGGCAGCCCGGTGCCGCCCCCGGTGATCGCCAGAGCGACCATCGGGATCTTGCTCACGCCGTCCACTGAATGCTGGTATGGGAGCCTGCCGCTGGTGCCGTTCTCATTGACGATGAAAGCGCCGTCGGGACCGCTTGCGAGGGTGCGGGAGTCGTCCGACCAGACAGCATTTCCATCTGCGGCCGCAGGAGGCTGGAGCGTGGCGTTCACGAAGTTGGTCCCGTTGAAGATGTAGAGGCCGGGGCCATCGACCCAGACTCCGTCGCCTCCCACGGACAGGATGTCGCCT
>CATMIM010000211.1 GCA_950068635.1 uncultured Candidatus Poseidoniales archaeon | reverse complement strand
GTCGAACTCGCTGGTGGGCTGGCCAGCCGCCTCGAGCGCCGCCCGACCCGGGTGTGGTATCGGTGCGGTCGCATCCCATGCCACCCTGGTTCCAGAAGGGTCGAAGTGCAGGTCCCTGCCGACGTCGAAGCGGACGAACAGTTGCCAGAGAAGCCGTTTGTTAGTCCCTGAACCGTGCAGCTTGACGTCGTCATCGGTGATGAACAGGAAGCGCACGTGCCTCTCAACATCCAATTGCCATATTGATTTCATCAATTGGAATACTCTCTTCCTCTGAGCGCGGCTCGCCTCGACCTGCAGCGCCCAGGCCGCCGGCTCCCGCACAGCCTCCATCCCGGTGCGCGCGCCGGGTCGGTCGTCGATGCTCGTCGTGACCACCAGAATGGAGGGGCGCAGGAGAGTGGCGTCGGTGACTTCGTCGATGCCGCGCACCTTGCCGATGAACTCGAGGAAGACTCCCGGCGGAGTCCCATTCCCTCGACGCCATTCTGGAGTTTCCCTGGCACTGGTTCCCCGGGGCAGCTCGGGACCTCCCAGCCGCGGGTCAGCGGCGGCCAGCGTGGTCGCATCGATGAGCAGTTTGTCGTGAACGTTCTCCCAAGGAGCCGCGCTCTCCAGCGTGTCGGCGACCATCCCTTCGAGCACGACGAGGTCGTCGGCGGGGTCGACGCGCGCATGGAGCACGTCGAGCAGGTCTCCCATGCTGTGAACAGGATGGTCGGCATCTACCGCCACCGCTACCTTGGTGAACATCATCTGGCCGGCACCGAGAAGCCCCAGACAGGTCTTCCGGGCCTGCCGTGGATACCGTTGCTTCGATGCGATGATCGCCAGATTGTGGAAGCCAGTCTCCAGTGGGACATGCAGGTCGACGACGTCGCGATGCTGGAAGCGCAGTACTGGCAGGAACGCGGCGCCGATCGCCTCTCCGATGAATCCGTCTTCCATCGGTGGCAGCCCGACGATGGTCATCGGCACCACCGGGTCGGAGCGATGTGTGATCGCCGTCACGTGCATCACGGGATACTCCCCTGGCAGGCTGTAGATGCCGAAGTGGTCACCGAACGGACCCTCAGTTTCGGTCTCCCCAGGGATGGCGTAGCCCTCGATCACGACGTCTGCTTCAGCCGGGACCCACAGGTCCTGGGTGCGCGCCCTGACCAACGGAAGGCGACTGTCGGACAGGAAACTCGCGAACATGTATTCGGACAGGTTGTCCGGGAGGGGTGATACCGCGCTGAACAACAGTTCGGGAGGTCCCCCGAGGCAGATGGCGATCGGGATGTGCGCTTCCCCAGCTTGCGCGCTCGCGTGCGCGTGGTCGGCCCCGTGCTTGTGCATCTGCCAGTGCAGCCCACATTCTGTCGGCCCGTACACCTGTGCCCGGTAGCACCCCATGTTGTGTTCTCCAGTGGATGGATCACGGGTGATCACCAACGGCAGCGTCATCGTCTGGCCACCGTCCAGCGGCCACGTCCTGGGAATGGGGAGTCGCGTCAGATCCGGGTTCGCGACGACGACCTGCTGACAAGCACCCTTCTTCACTCTCTTCGGAGCCATGCGCAGGGCCTGGCGCGCCAGCGGAATGCCCTTCCACGGCTTTCCCGCGATCGCGCCCACATCCGGCTTCATCAGCCCGACCAGCCGATCGCCGATATCGCTCACCCGCTCGCACCCGAGCACCCGTTGCACCCTCTCGGGTGTCCCGAACAGGTTCATCGCCAGAGGGAACTCGCTGATCGTCCCGTCCGGCAGCCGTGGCTTCTCGAACAATACCGCCGGTCCACCAGATTTCACCTGTCGATCGGCGATGCAACCGGCTTCCAACTCCACGTCGACCGCACGGCGGATGCGCAGCAACTCGCCTGCGGCGTCGAGCGAGTCGAGGTATCGCTTCAGGTTGGTCCAGCCCACGCGTCGGCGAGGGGCCTCCCCTTTCAAATCCCGATGTACGGCCAGACTGCGCCGACCGACTGATTGATGAGGCGGCCCTGCGCCGTTTGAGTCACATGGGAGATGAACCGACGCGCTGTGACGTGCTGGTGGTCGGCGCCGGTCCCGGAGGCGGCTGCGCCGCGCTGCACTCGGCCCGCCGGGGCCTCGACACCATGCTCATCGAGGACCATCCCGAGGTAGGAACCCCGGTGCACTGCGGGGAGTGCATCTCCGACCTCGCCGTGCGCAACTTGGACCTCGACATACCCGACGATATCATCGCCCTGCCTGCGTCAGGAATCAGGGTCATCTTTCCGGACGGTACCGCCAAGTGCCTGACCGAGCACGGCTATGTCCTCGAGAAGCACCTGTTCGAGCGTTGGATCGCCGACGAGGCTCAGGACGCGGGCGCATCATTCCACCTGCAGCACAAACTGACGGGCATGGAGCGGATGGAGGATGAAGACGGCATATTCCAGGGATGGAGGTGCACGGGCAAAGGTGATCGTTTCCCTGTTGAGGCGAAGGTCGTCATCGACGCATCCGGGGTCGCAGGTGTCTGCTCCAAGATCCTGGAACTCAACCCGCGGCCGAAGGTGATCGCCGGAATGCAGTACGAGATTCTTGATGTGCCGACGGACGGCTACCTCGACTTCTACATCTGGCCCGAGTACGCCAAGAAGGGATATCTGTGGATGATTCCCAAGAACGACGGACGCGCCAATGTCGGCCTCGTGACCGAGGACAAGAAGGGGGCGGTGAAGGCTCTCGATGCGTTCATCGAGAACACGCATTTCAAAGAACTCGCAGCGGTCAATCCCCCGTGGCGCGAAGGCGACAAGGTTCGCGGTTTCGGTGGCACCATTCCGATCTCAGGCCCCCATGAGACGACCCACGCGGACGGGCTGATGCTCATCGGTGACGCGGCTGGATTCACCTCTCCCCTGTTCGAAGGCGGCTCGCATCTGGCGCTCAAGTCGGCGGTCTACGCGGCGGAGGTGGCACAGCAGGCGGTGGTGAAGGGTGACCTGAGCGCGTCCTGTCTGTCTCGGTATCCGCGGATGTGGAAGGCTGAATTCCCTCCCTATCACAAGATCCTGCGCGGCAAGGAGGCCCTGTACGCGCTGACGGATGCCGAACTCTCGCTGATGGCCCGCTGCTTCCCCGAGGAGATGAACGACATGGGTGTGACAGGCAAGGGGATGGTCGTGCTTCGCCTGCTGTTCAGGCGCCCGTCTCTCTACTTCAAGCGTATCGTGTCCGCCATGCTCGCGTTCGGCTACAGCCGCGCCAAGCACTACGGCTGGTAGCCCGCTCAAATCTTTTCAGACCCCGTGAAGGCAGTCCCTCGCAGCGCTTCCCCAGTCCCTATGGCGGAGGACTTGTTCGCCCCCCCTGATGCAGTGGC
>CATMIM010000210.1 GCA_950068635.1 uncultured Candidatus Poseidoniales archaeon | reverse complement strand
CGCCACGGTGTGAGCGGCACCAAGCACAGCATCCTCGCACGCGCGGCGTTCGAAGTGACTGTGAACCATTTGCTGCAGGCGGGGGTCATCGGTGAGCGGGACCACCTCAAGGGAGTGGCCGAGAACATCATCGTGGGTCAGCCGATATCCTTGGGAACCGGCAGTGTGGAGTTGTTCTACATCCCAGAGGGGAATTGAGATACAGATTAAGGGGCGGGGAACGGATGGACCTGGTCAGACAACTGAAGACGGCGATGAGCAGTGGCACCCTCCTGCTTGGACAGAACCAGACTGCCGACGCCTGTGCCACCGGCGATGCGGAACTTGTGATCTTCGCCGCCAACTGCCCACAGGATTTCATCGACGACTTGACCAGCCGCCATCCGGACGTGACGATGCACCGCGTGAGCCTGGTGAACCGCGACCTCGGCGCTGCCTGTGCCAAACCGTTCTACATCAGCACCATCTGCGTTATTGACGCGGGCAACAGCGACCTGCTGAGCCTGCAACCGAACCTCGACTGAACCGACTCGCGGGTGAGTTCCCGGTGTTGAAACAGGGCTTGAGTTCCTACCTTGCACGGCAGGTTTGATGTGCTCCGGGGCTGCGGGGTGAGGTATGAGCGTGACGCTTCCCGAGATTCTCGACCATCTTGGTGTTGAACTACGCCCGCTGAACCTCGTCAGTCGCACCCCTGGAATCGTGTGTCTAGGCGAGTTGGAGCTGCTTCCGGAGAGTTTGAGGGATGTTCCAGTGGTATTGGGTGCCTACGTCTGGCATGCACAGCCAGGGTGGGCGCCGATCGATCGGTTGGAGTTGGAACGCTGGCTGGTCGATGCCCCGTCAGGCTGCCACTGGCTGGTATCTGAGCGCAAACTGGTGGAGATGCGCGCTCCACCACGTCGAGACGACATCGCGCTCATCCTCTGGGGGCCCAAGCGCATCTCTCAATGGCTGGGAACCGCTGTCCTCACGGGTGAACTCGAAGTCGATATGTCCCCGCCGCCTTCTGAGACGATGGTGAATGTCGCCGAGCGGGCTGAGGTTGCAGAACCACCTCCAGTGGGGCTCGCCGTCCGCCCGAGAATCCAATTGAGCAACTGGTTCATCGAGAAGGGATTCGAACCCTTAGCGACCCAGCCGTTGCTGCTGGCGGCGAAGTTGTGGACCATCGAAGGAAACCTGGTGGGCCCCGAGGATGCGCGTGAGCGTAATTCCTGGACGCTGCTGGAGGACCCGTTCAGCGGTTCCTTCGAGCGTGCCGGCGATCTCGATGCACTGGAACATATCCCGAACCTGGAGCGGCTCCTGCCCGATGACTGGCTGGATGAGACCAGTATTCGCACAGCGCTGCCTGAGTTGTGCGAAGAGCGGCGCTCGTGGGAGGTGCGTCAGCAAGGAGACGAAGGCTCTGTTCTAGGGAATTTGCTGCATTGGTGGCGGCTGGAGCTCGATTCGGCGGTATTCACCCCACGAGAGGCATTCCTGCCGGCGTGGAAGGTCAACGTTCCAGGCAGGGGATGGATCATCGTGCATGGCTTGACTGGGCGGATGCTGACCTCTCCACGCTGAAGGTCAGATCCCGCCCCCGCTCGAGAAGGAGATGATGAGCACCACGCACATGCCGAGGAACAGGATGATTCCAGTGGCGAATACAGCACCTATGCCGGTGGCGATGTGCGGCATCCCCTTCATGGCGGCGACACCAGCCCCCCCATGGGTCCGCCTTCACTGCCTAACGCGCCCTGTTCCCTGTACTCCACCCTGATGCCACCACCCTGCTGCACTGGATAGGGCCAGTCCAGAGTCACAAGGTTGCCATTCACATTCCCAATCACGTAACGTTCATGATCTCCAGATATCCAATTCAGGCCTATAGTGTACTGAAGCATCAATGGGGTTCCATTGGCGACCGGAGTTGGCAAGGAGACGTTCAACCATCCACTGGACTGGTCGTATGAGCCGTCAACCCCCTCGAATCTTCCATCGCAGTGCGGCTCGTGGTAATAGTTCGAATGAGTGAACAGGATCGTGCCACAATCCTCCTGCAAGTTTCCGATATTCACCGACCAGTTGCTCTGCGAGCCATTCGCATATCCAACTATGACATACCGCTGCCACATCATGATGCTCTCATCACAATCAGAATAGGCATCTGCCCAGAGTGAGCCTTCGTCAGCGGAGAACCAGAGTTCACATGTATCCGGTTCGACCGGTAATTCGACTTCGAAATGTGTGGTGTTTCCATCAGTCTCGATGGTCATAGACCCTTCACCATCATTACTCATCAGCACCCCGTCCGTAATCGCTCCCAGTATTCCGAAGAGGACGAAATATCCGATGGTGATACCGACACCCCAGCCGAAGTGCTTCCAGTTCATCGGCTTCTTCTCAACCATGCCAGTGCCTTGCATAGCAGACTGGAAGGGAATCGTAGAGGACGCGCCCACCTCACCTGAGCCAACGGATTCTGGTGCCTGCGCGTCAGCACTGAAGGGGTTGGTCGTATCGATTCCGGGTTGCATTCACTTCACTCCTGCATCGGTAGTTCGACTCCGCCGTTAGTCGACTCATCATCATTCGCTGGCATCAAGGAGAGCCCAGCAGCTTCCAGTTCACGCCGGATGGGCAGCAGAACCTCCTTCTCCAGATCGCCGCGGTAGAACATGTTGTACGTGTCGAACGGGATGATGCGCATGTCGGGCGAGACGATGTGCACGCACGACTTCTTCACGCTGCGCACATCGAACGAATGAGCGTCGATGAAATCCATGATGATGATGCGGAACACGTTGTCGTAGCCGAATGATTCGGGCACATCGATCCCCGGAAGGCAGCAGAGCACCTCGGCCAGGGAATTGGTCGCACTCTCAGGGGAATGGGCGGTCGACAGCAGACCGAGCACCTGCTCTTTGAGCACGGGGTCGTGTTCGAACTGGATGGTGGAGCGTGGTCCGGAGATCAGCACGTCATCGTCGATGTGACGGGTGATGGGCAGCACGAAGTCACCCATGCGGAGCGCATAAGCCATGGCGATGCAGTCCGGATGGCAGGGGACCGGCAGCACGTCATCGATGGTGAATGTCGTCGACTGCTCGCCCACCATCCGGCGCACCTCCGAGAGCGTCAGGCGGTCAGTGGCTGGGTCGTAGTCGTCACAGCGGCCGGCCTCCTGGATCGGTTGCAGCGTCACACCCCTGACACACGGCTGCTTCAGTGCGTAATCGATGATCTCGCCGACCTCGCCGTCGTTGAGCCCCTTCTGCAGCGTCACCACCAGCGTCGTCGACAGACCGACCTCGTTCAGCCGCTCCAAGGCACGTCGGCGCACCTCGCGCAGGTCTGCACCGCGCAGCCG
>CATMIM010000209.1 GCA_950068635.1 uncultured Candidatus Poseidoniales archaeon | reverse complement strand
CTACGCTCGTAACGTGTTTGTCACGTTGTGGATTTCCTCAAGGTAGTGCGAAAACAAGAATTCGGAATCATTCTGTTAATGCAAATCCAATCGGTAGCGATGCGAAGGACGCACTGAAAGCCCTTTGGAAATCCAAATCCGTTTCAATGGATATTCGGATGGACCCTTGCGAATGGTCCGATTCGATTATTCGATTCTCAAATTCGTTTCTGCTCACCTGCTTGACCGTATCAAATCTCCTTAAAGATAGAATCAACTTCTTCGTTTGGATTAATCAACTCAGCCAATTGTATCAGTAGTTTGACATTTTGAACCAAAATCTCTGATTTGCGAATGAATCCACGCATACGAGTGACTTTGACAGAATCATCAGAAACTACCAAATTATTCAGCACATTTCTTGCCTCTAAGAGTTTAGATTGAATATGGGGCGTGAGAAATTCCTTTACCTTATATTCATCAGTTCCTTTGATGGTGAATGCCCTATCAAAAGCATGATTATTAGTGTGGATATCTTGTTTACCAGACAACTTTGCGATTTTCCCTAAGATTGCCCCCTCGCGCTTTACCACCAATCCAAGATTGAGTGGCTGGAAAAACCTCACATCATAATTCATGTATGTAGTACTACTCTTCCCTTGCGGTTCTGTATGCGCCCAAACCGTACAACTCAGTTGTTGTCCAATCATCCCACTCATTGTATATTTGCCAAATATACCTGGGGGAGTGAAATTGAATCCCAGTTCTGTTGCAGCTTGTTTCCAAGCATCATTTGTTTTCGTCCGACGCATCTTTGCAATCAAATAGATGGACAAAAAAAACAATCCACATAATACTATAACTCCAACTCGGAAAACTAGAACCTCATATCCCATCTAATTCACCTGATTATTCTTCACTCGTTCCAACCTATCACTGTTTACATCAAAAGGGGGGCCCTTCCGAAAGACGGGTTTCGGAACGGTACCCTTCCAACACCCGTCAATACAAAGGGGGGCCCTCTGTATTTATTCAGCAGATTGTTGTGGGGAGAGCATGGACCTAACAACACTTGATTTCATCCGTATTGCTATTGGCGTGGTTATACTGCTGTATGTGGCCAATTGTTTGCTCAATCAGAAAGTATGGATTCGTAAGACATTTTCTTGGGGAACAAGAGAGGAATATCCAAAGATATTCCAAATGAACATCATTGGTGGAACATTGATTGGAGTATTTCTGGTTGCAACTCCCTTCTTGTGGTGATTACTTATTGTAATCACAAACAATTGGATTCGGATAGGTTGGAAGGGTTATCCGATTACCCATCCAACGTAAAATTAGATTAGAAGCGGATGCAGTGGGTCAGTTGCAACACTACCGATCCACTCAAAATGAACTGAGGGAGTTCCTCAGGGTGTGAGGACTACCCGATGATGAAGCGCTGTGTATCCTCGTCCCAGTCGAGCGGGTGGTAGCCCATCAGATGCTTGGTGTGCCGCATCTTCACCACCGAAAGTTTGCGCAACACCTCATCAGCGCGGCGCTCCATGGTCACATGGATGACACCGTCAGAGAGATAGTCCTCGATGCCGAATTCACCGAACTGGTTCTTCATCTCCCCCATCATCTCACAGATGATCATCCCGGTCAGACCCATCCTGCGGATCGCCTCGAAGAAGCGGAACACCTCGTCCCGGGGATTCTCCATCTTGGTGAGCGTGAAGAACGCTCCGAGGCTGTCGAACACCACCACCTCGAAGCCGATGCTGTCGCGGTAGTTGGCGAGTTGCTTGATCAACTGCCCCATCCAGTCAACGTTCTGTGTCATTCCCTGCGCGTCGAGTTGCACCCGCAGGTCAGCGAGGTCGATGATGGCGATGTGACTGCGCACGCGTGCATCGTCCACGTCCATCCCCATGCCGGCCATGTGGGTGGCCAGGCTCTCCTTGCTCTGCTCCATCGTGACGTAGATTCCCGAGGTCCTTCCCTCGAGTACCGCATGGTAGAGTGAAGCGAAGCCGATGCTGGATTTCATCGAGCCGGAGACACCGGCGATGAGCACGATATGGCCCTTGGGGATGCCCCCCTGCATGTTCTCGTCCAGACCGGTGATGTAGGTTGGGATGCGGTCCAAGGGCTCGGCCATCAGTTGGTCACCGGGGCGACGACGGAGAACCGCATCATAAACGCGACCCTCCTCCCGTTCTCGTGAGCGATTCATCTGAGAGTTCGGTCAGCGTGCGACTCGCATCCGCTTCTGAGCGGCGCCGCCTGTGGCTGGAGCAGCGGCTACGAGAGCGTGAATTGACTCTCACCGCGGCACCTCTGCTCGCTGCTGAAGAGGAACAGGTGACCGGTGTGGAGGTGCGCGAACAGGTTGGAGAAACCCTCGCCGGCAAGCTCGAAGCGGCGCGTATCGAACTGCGGCTGGCCGAGCACGCCGGTCATGAACTGCCCGACGCGGTGCTGGTCGCTGACACTCTGGTCGAGGATCCGGATGACACCCACCAATCCCTCGGGCAGCCGGATGGACGGGAACAGGCGGCGACGATGCTGCTGCGGCTGTCCGGGCGGCGCCATCTCGTCTGGTCAGGGACGACCCTGCTGACGCGCGACGCTGCGGACTGGGTCAGTCAATCGTGGATCGAGTCGGCGACGGTGGAGGTCGACGAGTTGTCCGCGGAAGTTCTGGTGGAACTGCTCGACTCAGATTCATGGAAGGGAAAGGCGGGCGCCTATGACCTAGCAGGAATGATGGGCGCGCACGCTCGCCTGATCTCCGGTGACGAGGTGTGCGTGCTCGGCTTCGCGCTGTCAGCAGTGGAGCAGTTGGAGGCGTGGCTTGACAGCGGCGGCGGGTGAAAATTGACGTACTCAGCGGGCGCGGGCGAGAAAGGAGCGTGTGGTGATGGGCGAGGCAGGAGCGGCGATATCCGTGCGCGGGCTCGTACGCGGCTACGGTTCGCTGCGAGTTCTCGATGGTCTGGAGATGACCGTTGCCGCTGGCAGCATCTACGGTCTGCTCGGCCCTTCCGGATGCGGCAAGACGACGCTGCTGAAGGTGGTGCTCGGCCGACTCATCCCTGAGGCTGGCGAGGTCAGTGTGCTCGGGGCCCCGCCTGGAGAGAAGGGTTCACCAGTACCGGGCTCGGCCGTCGGCTACAGTCCGCAGGAGATCGCCCTCTACGAGGACCTCACGATCGCCGAGAGCATGCTCTTCCACGGCCGCCTGCATGGAATGCCCATCGAGCGTATCAGGGAACGTCAGGCGTGGCTCATCGATTTCCTCGACCTGCCCGAATCCTCGCGCCAGGTCGGCAAGTTGTCGGGTGGCCAGAGGCGGCGGGTCAGTCTCGCGGTGGCGCTGCTGCACGAGCCGGAACTGCT
>CATMIM010000208.1 GCA_950068635.1 uncultured Candidatus Poseidoniales archaeon | reverse complement strand
GACCAGTTCGAAGAACCAGATGATGACGCTCTTGATGAGATGGAGGACATGCTTCGTACCGCCGCTGAGGCTCAGGGGTTGGAATACGAAGGTGACTGAATCAGCTCTTCTCGAATCCTTCCGTTTCCAACCTGAGTGCGATCTCCTCCTCGCCCACCCTTACTCTACGACGTCCGACTCCGCTTTCGTCGGTCTGCAGCCACCATGTCGAGAATCCGAATTCGCTCAACCTGTTCTCACCACGAGCCTTCAGACCCCCGGCAACCTGCTTCCCTGATGCATCAGAATACGCTGCTGACACGAGCAGGATTCCGCCTCGGTCGGCGAAGTCGCTGCCAGCCAATGCCGCAACGGAAGCGAGTGTCATCGCGCTTACATGTCCTGTCCCTGGAGTCCAGTCATCGACGACGATCAACTGGATCGAACTCATTGAATCAGCGAGTTCACGAGCCGAGTCGATACCCTGTGACATCAACTCCCCCGCTACAAGCCGGTGGAAGCGGGCGAGGGTGGCCGGGGGGAGAACACCGAAAAGTTGCGAGAATCTGTCAGGGTCCGGCTGTTGGAAGCATACCCAGACCACCCTGCCATCCCCCTCGAGCACCATGCGCGCCTGCTGCAAGGCGAACGTCGTACCGCCGCAGCCCGATTCGACCGCGAGATGGACTGCACTGTCCACTGCTGGAATACCGGAAGCCATGTCATCACTTCTTGACATGCGGAGGCTCATCAAGCCTGTCACAACCTCCTGTGTGTTGTCCCGCTGTCAGGTAATCGCTATGTTCCGGCCCCCACTCGAAGGGTTAGATGGCAGAGGAGCGGATTCCCCGGAGAGACCCACCGGCATTCGAGGAGTTGGAGGATGCCAACCTGTTGACCGCCATCAGGGAACATGGCCTGCTCCGCACCGCATTGAGCGATTCGAACCAGTTCGGGCCACAGGGAATGATCCTCATGCTGGTAATCACCGCCACCCTGACCGGGTTCGCGCTGCTACTGCTGATGAAGTTCTGATCAATCGAGCGCCCTGCGAGCGAGTTCGACAGTCTCATCGACGAGTTCGCCACTGACGCCAAGATGTCCCGTCGGCTCGAAAAGCGCGTGCAGTTCATCACCGTCGAACAGCGCGGAGATGGGCGGCGTGCGCGCGCAGACGTCCTCGAGGTGCGCACCCGATGAGATCGCCTCCATCGAGGCTGTGCGCAGGACTTCGTGCGCCTCGTCTCGGCCAACACCCCGTTCGACGAGCTCGAGCATCACCTTCTCCGCCATCACCAGACCCTTCTGCGCGTCGATGTTGGTCTGCATCCGCTCGGCGTCGACGACCAGATTGGAGAACACCTTGTCGGACTTGGCGAGGATGTCGTCCAGCAGCACCACAGAGTGAGAGAGCGTGAAGCGCTCGGCGGATGAGTTTGCGAGGTCCCGTTCGTGCCACATCAGGGCGTTCTCCCATGTCGGCAGCAGCATGGAGCGCACGACGCGCGCCAGTCCGCAGGCGTTCTCGGAGGTGATAGGGTTGCGCTTGTGCGCCATGGTGGAGGAGCCGACCTGCTTTTCCGTATCGAATGCCTCAGCCACCTCGGCGATCTCGCTGCGCTGCAGGTTGCGCACCTCTTGCAGGATCTTCTCGACGCTGGTGGCGACGTTGGCCATCCAGGAGACCCATTCGATGTAGCGGTCGCGACCGACTACCTGGGTGGTCACCAGAGGAACCCCAAGGTTGAGGTGGGTGAGGATGAGTGCCTGGAGTTCGCGCGCCTTGTCACCTTGTGCTGCACCAGTGCCCACCGCTCCGAGGAATTTGCCGACGCACACGCGCGGGGTCATCTGCACCAACCGGATGAGGTGTCGGCGGAATTCGTCGACCCACACGGCCACCTTGAGGCCGAAGGTGATCGGAGTGGCCGCTTGGCCATGTGTTCGTCCGAGCATGACGGTGTCGCGCTCGCGCTCAGCGAGATCGCACAGCGTTCCCATCAGCTGCTGAATGGATTCGACCTGCTTGGAGATGGAATCACGCATCTGCAGTGCCACCGCCGTGTCGACGATGTCGTTGCTCGTGGCACCGAGATGGATGCACCAACCCGCATCCCCCGCCGCCTCGGACATCGCGCGCGTCAGCGCCATGATGTCGTGCTTCGTCTCGTCCTCGATCTCCGCCACCCGTTCCTTGGTCACGATGCGCGGGTCGGCGACGGCCGCCACCGCGGCGTAGTCCTCTTCGGTCACCCTACCGAGTTCCTTGTGCGCCCAGATGAGCGCGCGTTCCACATCGAGTAGACGGGCATGGCGTCCTTCATCTGACCAGATATCTTTGACGCTGTCGCGCCCATAGCGGTAATCCAACGGACACAGCGACATCGCTACCCCGTGATGCGGGGGCATGGGCGTCCCGTTTGAGACTGCCGCCAGTTCCAATGGCTCCTTGGGACTGCTCAAACGAGATCCGCCTGTTCGATCTCCAACCAGTGCCGAGCACCTCTGGAATGGTGACTGGCATCCATTTCGATACGGCCATCCATCCACGGGGCCCCTAATACAGCAGTCTCGAACTCCCCCCCCTCTCCGTCTATGTTGAAGCGGTGGTTCTCCGCCAGGGTCCGTAGCCGGTCGAGCGCGTTCAAGTTGAGTCGAGTGCCCAGCCATTCACCTCCCAGTCCCTCGGCTGACACCGAGGTCAGCGTGACATCGAATCCGTGATCCACCAGTTCCTGCATGTGTTGGTCCGCCTGATGATGCCAGAGTGGGGTGAACGAGTGCATCCCGAGCCGTTCGCACATCCGTTCGACACGCGTTCTCTGGTAGTCCGAGCGCAACGCACCGCAGACGATGCCATCTACGTAATCGTCGCCTGAAATGTTCCGGATTCCCGCCTCCAGTTCCTCCATCTCCGTGGCTTCATCTCCCTCTACCTCTACCTCATGCCAAGGGATACCACCCGCCCCGGCCTGCAGGCGGGCGATTCCGACGGTTGGAAGTTGGAACGTCATCGAATCTTCGCCGGTGACTCGCACTGTGATGATGCCAGAGACATCCCAGCCACGCAGGAGGGCCCACCAGATGGCGTAGCAAGAGTCCTTGCCACCTGAGGAGAGAGCGAGTACGCGCATGGCCCGGGGAGATGGCCGGCTCGGAAAAGGGGCCCGCTCTCCAGCGAGGTTCGGAGGAGACTCGACCAAGGTTCTTAAGGGGTTGATTCAGAGCCGACACCGGGTACACGGGATGCAGCCGAGCGGAAGAGGATACGACCACGGAATCACCACCTTCAGCCCCGATGGAAGGCTGTTCCAGGTGGAATATGCGAGAGAATCGGTCAAGCGCGGAACGACCACGGTAGGCTTGAAGTTCCGTGACGGCGTCCTGCTCA
>CATMIM010000207.1 GCA_950068635.1 uncultured Candidatus Poseidoniales archaeon | reverse complement strand
CACTGTTTCTGGAAGGGGAGATCGAGGAACTCGATTCAGTGCACCTCAATGTAGTCGTGCAACTGACTGAAGGGGATGACTTCCCAGAAGCGCTCAACACTCGGCTGGGGGAGGCGAACATCTCCCTGCAGTTCGAACTGCTCGACTCAACTCAAGACAACCTCTCGGAACCCGGAGAAGATGAGGAGCGGTTGCGTCTCGCCGTGCGCAACGGTTCCATCCATGCGATCCTCAGGTTGAAGGTGAGCGCCACGAACAGCACTGAATCGTGGAACTACGCGATCCTGCATGATTCGACGAGTGAACTCTCCCGTGAGGCACGTGGTCGATTACTCGATTCCATCGGCGAGTGGGAGGACGAGATCATGGAGGTCAATCTCGCCGAGGTCGGTTTGACCATCGACGAGGCGACGAACCCGATCAGGTGGGACGGTGATTTCACTGCCGCCGATGTCTCTACCGCCGCTGAATCCGCTGGGTTCGTGCTGTCGATGTTGATTCCGCTGCTCATCGCTGTGTGGAGCGCTTCGGCCGCCATGCAGCCATCTATCGACCTCACTGCTGGCGAACGGGAGCGAGGGACGATGGAATCGTTGTTGTGCACTGCTGCCACCCGAATGGAATTGCTGTTCGGTAAATGGCTGGCGGTCGCCATTGTCGGAGCTGGTGCCGTCCTGCTGCAGATCTCGATATTCCTGGCTGCCTTCTCCTTCTTGCTGCCCGCTGGTTTCTTCGGCATTCCTGAGTTGGGCGCTGTCTCGATCCTCTCGTTGGTTCTCGCCGTGATACTGTTCGCCACATCAGTGGTGGCTATCGAACTGGCGCTTGCAGTGCGGGCGCGCTCGGTCAAGGAGGCGGGCACGACTCTGGCTCCGCTCCTGATGGCGTTCATAGCACCGGCCCTGTTCGCCCAGTTCGTCAATCTCGAAGGCATTGAACTGTGGTGGTTCGCCGCCCCGGTCTTCAACGTCTGTCTGGCCATGCGTGAAGCACTTCTCGGAATCAACGACCCCGTGCATATTGCCATATGGGCGTCCACCAGCGTGATGTACGCCGTTCTAGCGGTTGCCTGGGCGTCGAAACAGTTCAACCGTGAAGATCTGGTAGAATCAATCAACTGAAATATTCGCAGAGTAATCGCCCAGTAATACTTGAATAGTACACTCCTCTGGGGTGTTCGATGCCGAAGATCAGTCTGGACATGCCCGGGGAACTGCTGGAAGACCTGAAGTTGCACGTTGGTGACGAACGTAAGTTCATCTCGCTCGCTGATGCGATCAGGACGGCCTGTCGCAAGATGCTCGACCATCTTGACGAGATCGATGCGCGCCATGGGCGACTCGACAAGGAGAGTGAATGAGATGGCGGTCGAACGCGCAGATGCCGAAGCGGCTGTGGACACTCTCGTCCGCTACATCGAGGGCGCGGACGGTGCTCTGAGGGAGGGGTTGGTTGACACGCCTGGCCGGGTCATATCCGCATATGATGAGATATTCTCAGGATATGGGGTGAATGTCCAGAAGACATTGGATTCGACATTCAACAGCGAGGGATACGACGGCATCGTGCTGCTCAGGGACATCGAATTTCATTCAACCTGCGAACACCACATGCAGACGTTCAGTGGCCGAGCACATGTGGCCTACATCCCCGTCGAACGGATCGTGGGAATCTCGAAACTCGCTCGGCTGGTTGACATCCATGCTCGTCGGCTGCAGAACCAGGAGCGCATCACCCGTCAGGTGGCTGATGCGCTGGTCGAACACCTCTCGCCCCTCGGGTGCGCGGTGATCATCGAAGCGGGTCACGGCTGCATGCGCTGCCGCGGCGTGCAGAAGTCCCATGCGGTGATGACCACCAGCGCCATGCGCGGCGTCTTCCTCGAAAAGCCGGAAGCTCGCTCGGAACTGATGCAACTCATCCGCTCGAAGCCATTGGATGGATGATGTGATGGATGACACCGTGGAACTGCAGGCGTTGCCCATCGTGCAGGTGATCGACGATGCGGTGATGCCTCCCAAGCGACAACTGGTGGACGATGACCTCGACGCCGTCTATCCGATAGTCGAGATGTTCCATTCAGTACAGGGAGAGGGGTTCCATGCCGGAACTCCTTCCATCTTCATTCGCTTCGGCGGCTGCAACCTCGCGTGCCCGTGGTGTGACACCGAGTTCGACAAGTGGACCAACATGACTCTTCGAGAGATCATCGAAGTGATGCAATCGATGCCCTGCAAGCGCATCGTGCTCACCGGCGGCGAGCCTGCCCTGCAGGACCTGGAATGTCTGGGTCGAGTGCTGAAGCCACTCGGCTACTCGCTAGCCATCGAGACCAACGGCACCATCGTACTGCCCGAAGACGTGCTTGATTGGGTATGCGTGTCGCCCAAGGACCAGGAATATCCCAAGGTCGCCATCCGACAGGATACCGGGGATGAACTGAAAGCGGTGTGGCTAGGTCAGGATCTATCTTTGTATGACGAGTTGAAGAGAGGCTTCGAACATCTATTCCTGCAGCCCTGCTACGACGAATCCAAGGATGTCGAGTGGAACGGCCACAACTTCCGCGCCACCTTCGAGGTCGTGCGCGCCAACCCGGAATGGAGACTCTCCATCCAGACGCACAAGTGGATGGGGGTCTCGTGATGCTGGATGAAGAGCAGAGGGGGGACGCCCGGAACAGGCTGAAGCTGATGCGCGTCCAACTGCTGGTCGCAGCCGTTCTAGGCTTGATCAGCACTCTCATCGGAATCATTTTCCTGTTCTTGTTCGTGATCGATGATGAACCGCGTAAGGTTGCCATGACCTTCACGGTTCTCGGCGTGCTGATGATCGTCCTGAGCTCTCTCGGGACCTTCTTCATCACCCGCCTTTCGAGGCAGGCAGCAGGTGATGTATGATGCGCACGGTGATGGCACTCTCGGGGGGAATGGATTCCACCGCGCTGCTGATGCGCCTTCTGGCTGATGGATGTCAGGTAGATGCGATTTCGTTCGACTACGGACAGAAGCATGTCGTGGAACTAGAGCGTGCACGGGCGAACATCCGCTACCTCGCAGACAGAGGATATGAGGTGCATCACCAGGTGATCGACCTCACCTCCGCGATGTCATCGTTCCATTCCGCGCTCACGGATGATGCTGTGGAGATTCCTACCGGCCACTACGAGGAGGAACAGATGAAGCAGACAGTGGTGCCCAACCGCAACGCCATATTCGCCTCGATTCTCTACGGTCATGCCCTCTCAATTGCTCTGCGTGACAAGGTCAACGTCAGCATCGCGTTGGGGGTTCACTCCGGCGACCATGCCATCTACCCCGATTGCAGGCCACAGTTCTACGCCGCCCTGTCTCACGCCTTCGAAATGGGTAACTGGGACTCTGAA
>CATMIM010000206.1 GCA_950068635.1 uncultured Candidatus Poseidoniales archaeon | reverse complement strand
TCGGCTTGGGTTCCGCATCATCACTCACCCACAGCCCCCTCCTGCCGGTGTGTCCGGACACTTCTTCAAGATGATTCGCCACCACACCGTCGAGCTCATGCTCCCGCAGGAGCGCACTCGCAGACTCGATGAGTCGGTCGTCACTCACCCCTGACTCCAGTTTGAAGGCGATGCGGCAACTATCACCGCACAGCGGCGTCAATGCATCGAGATGCTTCGTCGAACGAACCAACCCCAATCCCCATTGTTCCGCGCCGCTCGCCACCTTCTCGGTTGCTGGCTCAGCGACCACATAGTCGAGAACCGCAGCAGCATGCACCCATGCTGTGGGCGCATCGTCCGAAGAAGCGAGATCCAAGAGTGCCTCGAGCATGTCATCCGCGTCATCAGCACTGGTCACGAAGGGTAGTTCGAATGCAGGCTGACTGGTGACTTCGCCTGCGACGGCATGTACTGAATGACCCATTCTATAGAGGTGTTCAGCAATCGCCCAGCCTGTTCTTCCCGAAGACGAGTTGGTGATCCAACGGACGGCATCAACACGACTTCGATTTCGCCCAAGTGTCACTGCGACGCGCCTTCTCTCAGGCCTACGAGAATTCACCAGGTGGCACAGGTCAGCGACTATCTGAACCGCATCAGGGGTCTTGTAGCGTCCTTCCTCCCGCTCACCCCACATGACAGATGCTCCCTCTGCGACAAGAGCTTGGCACAGATCGTCAGTGACTGGGTCGTCGAACAGGTCCGAGTGCATCGAAGGGACGAACATGATCGGGTCGCGGCGGCCGCGTGCCGCGCTGAGTGCCATCTGCAACGGGGTATCGAGAACACCGTGAACGTGGGCTGCGAGACAACGACGAGTCGCGGGTGACACGAGGACAGCGTCATGCGGTTCAAGTTGAGCCATCTCGGCCCCCCACTCGGTCACTGGCTTCACACCTGCAGCCCATTCTACGGCGAGCGGTGATATCACCCGCTGCGCAGAGTAGGACATGATCACAGTAGCGTCGGCCCCATGCCTGCGCAGTTCCCGCAGCAGACGCACGGAATCGACTGCAGCGATGCCGCCGCAGATGCCCAGCAGCACCTTGCAACCCGTCAGGGCACCTGATCGGCGCTCTACAGCACGGTCCTCCGAATCCATGGTAACCGGCTTTCGGGCTACGGTCTCCCTCTTTGGGACTGTCGGTGCGGGTGACATTGAAGGAGTCGCCACACAAGCAGGCATATGTGGCCACATCCGAAGGGCTGGATCCGGTCCATCGTCAACTCTCCTCGTTGTTGGTGTCGACCACCATTCTCGTCTACGCACTGCTGATTCTGCTCGCAGCCTCCAGTCCAGAATTGACAAGGCCCTTCTGGCTCGCCATCTCGCCGGTCGTAGTCATCGGAGCCGTGGTTCAACTGCTGGTATGGAAGAAATTCCGCGAACGCGACATTGCCATCCAGCATGTCAAACTCAGTTGGGTAGTGGTCGGCGGCGCCTGCACCCTTCTGGCGTTGCTTCATTTCGCCCGCGCTCTGCAGGGAAACCTCGTCGACTGGATTCTCGGTGGAATGCTGTTCTACCTCGCCTGGTCCATGTTCCGTCGATTCTCTACCCTCGACAACCCGATATACAGAGGATGGTACTCTGGTAGCAGTGATGGCTCCTCTCCACGTCTCGACCTGAAGCCGGGCGAGATGCTCGCCGCCTGCCCCCACTGCTCCTCTCTCCTGGCAGTCAGGCCTGACCAGCTCGAAGCGGACGAGCGTTGTCCGAACCCTGATTGCGGGGGGCGACTTGTGCTGGAATCCACTCTTGCCCGACTCGCCGAGGAGGAGTGAAACCAATCAACAGGTCGTGGACGTGCTCATCAATCGGAGATCGTGAGGTTCTTCCAGTACTCTTCAGGAACTTCCTGTGCTAACCTGAGGCCACCGAGGGCTCCGAGTTGAACTGGGTCTTCGACGATGTGCACCTCGATATCACCCATGTCCGCTAACAGTTCTTCGAGCGAGGCACCTAACCCACGGATGGCCGAGCCACCACCGGCGAGGATGATGTTCTGCCGGAACTGGTCGTGATATTCGGGGTTGGACTCGGAAACCAATTGCTTGATGCTTGCAACGATCGGCGCAATGATCTCCTCGCACGCCGTCTGCATGCACTCGGTGATGTCGAGGGACATCGCTTTGCCTTCGATGGAGAAGTCGACAATTATCGGGTCGTCAGGGGGTGATGCAGAGGTGAAGGAGTGCTGCTCCTTCCAGCGACGCGCCATGTCCTTCGTGATCTGGGCACCTGTGTATTTCCGCTGGACCTCCCGAATCAGCATGGAGTCTATGACATCGCCGCAACTTTTCAGGTGCAACTGGTCCTCCGGAGATGGAATCGTACCGTAGACCCGGCAGATGTCAGTGGTGCCTGCACCGATGTCAACCACGATGGTGTGCTCGAGCATGTCCAGTGCGTAGGCGACAGCGAATGGCTCAGATATGATCATGCAGGCGTTCACCGTGCCCGCGGCAGCGTCGAAGATCGCCGTCTTGTCGACGTGACTGGCCTCTGCAGGAGCACCGATGACTGCGACGACGCGGCCGTAACTCTCGGGGTCGGTGAGGTTGATCATGTGGTTGATGAAGTGAGCGATGAACTTCTTGTCCTCCGGTGAGTCCTTGATCACTCCATGCTCCAATGGGCGGTAGAGATTCAATGCCAGTCTGTTCTTGAGTGCTTCTTCACCGAACAGCACGTCGCGTCGCAGGAAATTCTTGGCGATCGAATCTTTTGGGGTCCCTATGACTGTCAGCACCTCTTCCTCGTGTTTCTCACTGGAGACTACGACCGAGCGGAACGTCCCGAGGTCGACTCCGATGTAGAGGGTGTCAGCCTTTGCCATCAGGTATTCACCGTCCACTCAAGGCGGGGGAGGGCGGTATATCAATCATATCCAATCCACCACTCGGCAATTGTTGCCAGTATGCGCTGATTCTCACAACCAGATGCGGCATTTGTCGCAATACCAACCACGACGCTGCTCTTGGAATGGGGCGTTTGTCCCACACCCATGGCATTCCTTCAACGCGTTGTTCCCGAACAGGCTGGTGATGATCCCGATGTGACGACTCTCTGAGATGCCGAGGTTCTGGCGCATCGTCCACAGCAGCTGGTCCTCACTCGGTGTGATTATCCCATCTTCCAGCATCAGTGCAACAGCCGCGGTGTAATCCTCTTCGACGATCACGTCATCGGGGTCGAGTGACACTCCCCCCTTTTCCCCGATCAGGTCCTTGCCTCCGGGGTCGTCGATGTACAGCACCAGACTCGCCGAGTTCATGCTCGAGTCGCGCAGTTCAAAGGCTACACGGGCACCATCCTGATGGGCATGGACCAACTTGCTGCTGCGAT
>CATMIM010000205.1 GCA_950068635.1 uncultured Candidatus Poseidoniales archaeon | reverse complement strand
GTTGCTGAACGCAGCCCCCATCCATTCGGCTGCCACGAGCGAGGCTACGGCACCTACCACTCCACCTATGATGCCGATAACGAGATGTTCGAACAGCATGATTGTGACCAGTTTCGACGAAGATGCGCCGAGGGTGCGCAGCGTGGCGAACTCGTTGTCGTGCTCGGTGATGTTGATCATCAGCGTGTTGAGCAGCACCGCGATCGCGATGAGTGCACCGACGAGGATGAACACCGAGAATAACTTCGTTGAGGCCTCCCACGACTCATCCATGATCTTGACCATGGCCGCCTTGTCGGTGATTGAGGCCACTCCCTCAACTTGACTCAGACCGGCGTCATTGACGATGTCAGCGTCACCGATGTTGCGCAGGTAGAGCACATTGTGCATGTTTTCACCAATCACCCCGAGCGGTTTCGACAGGTCGTCATGATGGATCCAGACCGAACGCTGTGCCTCATCGACCACTCCTACCACCTTGAATCGGAAATTGGTAATCCCCAATCTCAGATCGACCTCATCGCCAACATTCCATCCAAGGAATGTGTTGACGCCGGAGTCCACCACCACTTCAGGAACCGATGCACCAGGATTTGGCAGACGGCCATCGAGTAACCTCGATTTGTGCATCGTTGCGACGCCGTCCTCGCTGAATCCTTCCACCAAATGGAGCATCATGATGCGCGATTCTCCCGAGGCGTTTGCCCTCGCTTCGAATGCCCACTCTGCTTCGTAGGAGTCACTGTTCTCCTCGACCCAAGTTCGTAGAGCCTGATTGTTCATTGGATTACACTCAACCTTGGCATCCCATGTCTCTGCTGCGTGGGTCTCCTCCACCCACTGCAGCATCCCCTCGGTGATCATCGTCATGCTGCTCACCAAGATCAGGGAGAGGCCCAGACCGAAAACGGTCATCGTCAATCTTCCGGGGTTGCGGAAGGTCGAGCGGAATCCGAGCCCGACGGAAGGCGACATTCCGCTGGTAGCCCAGGCGACGAACGGGTTCGGCTTGGCGCCAGCCTGCTGTCTCATCACCTCAAGTGGAGAGAGTTTGACCGCCTTGCGCGCGGGCAACAGGCCGAACAACAGCAGAATGGCTAGGACCGACCCCAGGACCTTGAGTGAGATGTCGTCGTAGTGATTTTCGACGACCACCGGCATGGCGGCGATGAAGTCGAAGTACCACTCGGTCATCGCCGCTGACAGGTAACGACCGAGCCAGACGCCCACAGCGCCCCCCACCAGTCCGTGGAAGGCTGGCACCGTGAGATATGACATCAACAGGGCCGGAGACTTCACCCCGATTGTGCGTAACACCGCGATCTCCCGGCTCTGACGCTTGACCAGCCGCTCAAGGCTGATGCTCATCACCAGAGCAGAGATTCCAGCCAGCAGCACGAGGAACACCGGTGTGGTCTTCTTCGCCCCCTCGAGGTCCTGGCGCATCGCCTCGACGCTCCAGATGCTGCTGCGATCTGCGGTCTGTACCTTGTCAATTCCGCGCGCCCCGAATTCCTCATCGAGGCTGGCACGCAGTCGGTCGAGTTCCGCGCCTTCGTTTCCCATCGTGTCGAGGAAATCGTGGTCGGGTGTACCCTGAACGTCGATCAGCATCGAGTTTCGCAGGTCGGTTTCCATGCCGAGGTTGCTCAGCAGTTCCTCTACTGGCATGTATACCACAGCGAGGTTCCCCATCGCCATCGCCAACTCACCATCGTTGACAGTGTAGAAGAGGTGATTGGCGTGGTTGGCATATCCTGTGACGTTGAAGGACACCTCTTGGCCTCCCAAGACCATGGTCACTTGGTCTCCAGTAGCGATGCCGAGATGACGGAACATGTTCCTGTCAACCGCCACTTCCCCCGCACCTTCCGGCATCTCGCCCGAATCCTCGTCGAACCACGGAATGCTGACTTGAGCACCGGAAACGAATCCATGGGCGATGAGCGTGATGTTATCGCCGTCCGGAGTGATGAATTCCTCGCGATGGGTGTAGTGGGTGTCACACCTGTTGATCGCGAGATCAGTGCCAGAATATTCCAGAGTCACTTTGTCGCATGCTGCCATCATGTCGGACTCGTTGTATCGAAATCCCGGGAGCGCGGTCACCACCACATCAGCGAGGTTCGTCTCGCGGTAGAAGTCATCGTAGACCAACTCGGCATTGCGGGAATGCTCCCACATCATCACACAGAGTGAACTTGCCAGAATGACGAGGGCCATGAACAGGGCGGTCAACAGGCCACCGCGCATCTGACTGCGCACCAGACGCTTGACTAGGAGCCACATCGGAACTACCCCCTACGCCTCTTCTTCATCCTCAGATTCAGTTTCCAGCGTGTTCGAGACCGCACCGGCGATCAAGCCCCCTACCGACTTCACCGCCTTCTCGACCACCCCGACAGCAGCCTCAGCGACAGCCTCAGCCGTGTCCAAGGTGGCGTGCAGGGCCGCTCGGCCCCCCGGCTCATCACCGACGAGTTTCCCCGAGTCCATCTGGATGACACGGGTGGCGTACTTCGTCAACGAGCCATCGTGAGTCACTATGATGGCGGTGATCTTCTCCTTGCGACACACCTTGACGAGGACCTTCATCACCTGCGCCGTGGTTTCTGAGTCGAGGTTGCCGGTCAATTCGTCGCCGAGCAGCAACCTGGGTGACTTCGCCAGACTGCGCGCTATCGCAACACGCTGTTGCTCACCACCTGACAGTTCTGACGGGAAGCGGTCCTCCATGCCTGCAAGACCGACCATATTCAACACCCGCAGCGCTCGTTCCTTGTCGCGGCCACCATGGATCTCCTGAGCGAGCATGACATTCTCCAGAGCGGTGAGGTCCCCTAGCAAGTTGAAGAATTGGAACACATAACCTACGTTGTCTCGCCTGAAATCGGTCATCTTCTCTAACTTCGTGGAGCGCGGCAGGGTGTATCTCAGATAGTGTGGAATCATGAATATCGGCCGCAAGATGAAGAAGTTCAGAATGGCCTCGGGAGGCCAGGTCAACAGACGCAAGGCTGGGTGAGGGGTAGGGATTGAGATTCTCCTTCGCTTCTTCTCCGTAGGAGCACTCGGTACCAATTCACCATCGAAGTGGTAAGTGCCTGAGGTGGGGCTGTCCAATGCGGACACGATGTTGAGCAGCGTTGTCTTTCCAGACCCCGAGGGTCCCTGCAGCATCACCACTTCTCCTTCTCGAACCTCGAGATCAATCCCATCCAATGCGCGTACTACCACACCGCCGGTCACATAGTGGCGATGCACTCCCTTCAGACTGAGCAGTGCAGCTCCGTTACTGACTGCCATCGTGCGGGCGAACCTGAAGGGTGCTTTACACCTTCTTCTTAAGAAAAGTGGAGAGAAATGAATGCGTGATGTCCGCCGCTGTTGCCTGAATGTGCGTTGGGGCAGCGATTGAATAGGGGGGCCGCTCTTCAATGGAAGGTAGGGG
>CATMIM010000204.1 GCA_950068635.1 uncultured Candidatus Poseidoniales archaeon | reverse complement strand
AACAATTACTCCGGGCAGGTTCACGCCTACGAAGCACTGCATGGTGCAGGAGGCGCGGTCATCACCCTCTCCCCCACGAGCCACTCGATCGGCGACAAGGAATTTGATGAGGACGATGTGGAATTCTATCGCGGAGACCGGGACGTACTCACCAAGGGGATGATCTGAATGCCAGATGACGAAGTTGAAACTGACCCCGACGAAGATTACGGCCATTCAATGATCAGCCACGCAGGAGGTGCGCTCGGTACCGCTGCCGGGCCGATCATCTCAGAGGATGCGCCTGAACCGGTTGGGGCTTATGCGCACGCATTCCGAATCGGGAAGACCATCTATGTCTCCGGCACGGGTCCACGTGACCCTGCCACCAACGAGATTCCAGGCGGACCCATTCACGATGAGGAGGGTAATCCGCTCGACTATGACATCAGGGCGCAGACCAGAGCGGTGATCGAGAACATCGAGACTATTCTCGAAGGAGCCGGATCGAACCTGGGCCGAATCATCGACTGCCTCGTCTTCCTCGTCGACATGGAGCGCGATTTCGATGGTTACAACGAGGTCTACAACGAATACTTCGCCGACATCCTGTCCGCGCGCACGACTGTTGCTGTCTCCGCACTGCCAACACCGATCGCTGTCGAGTTCAAGGTCATCGCCAGAGTCGAGTAGCGCAGCAATTCGCGACTGGGCTCATTAGCAGGTCCGTATGCTCTAAAGCGGCTCTCCGGTCGCTCGCCCATGCCCCCGGGTGTCATCGACTTCGTCTACAAAGAGGTCGAACTGATCTCTGACACGCTCGAACGTAAACTCGGGATCTGGTCGGTTGTCATCATCTCACTCTCCGCGATGCTCGGTTCAGGCCTGTTCGTGCTGCCCGCGCTGGCGATGCTCGACCTCGGAGGGCCGGGCGTGTGGCTGGCGTACGTGTTTGCGGCATTGGTGGTGCTCCCCGGAGCCATCTCGAAGGCTGAACTCGGTACTGCGATGCCGACTTCAGGTGGCGACTACATCTACATCGAGCGAACCTACGGTCCGCTGTTCGGAACTGTCGCAGGACTCGGTCTGTGGGCCTCTTTCCTACTCAAGGCGGCATTCGCTCTCATCGGCTTCTCAGCCTACCTCTGGATCATCGAATCGCTGCTGGGAATCACCTTCAATGCGAAATTCGCCGCTCTTGTGCTGCTGGTCATCGTCGTCGCCATCAACGTCATCGGAGTGAGGTTGATCAAGAAGGTGCAAACCGTCGTCATCGCCATCTCCGTCCTCTTCCTCGTCGCACTCTGCATCTGGGCGGCACTGACCGCGGATCCCGACTGGATGCGTCCGATTGGGAAGGGTGCATTCGGAGATGGGTGGACATCCATGGCCGAAACCGCTGCCTTCGTGTTCGTGTCCTATGCGGGCGTGACCAAGATCGCGGCGGTCGCTGAAGAGGTGAAGTTGCCCGGCAAGAACCTGCCACGTGGCATCCTTTTCTCCCTGTTCATCAGCACCATACTCTACGCTGGAATCGTCTACATGATGATGGCCGCGGTGGAACCGAGCGCCTACGTCTCGAATGGCGAAGCGCGCGAGGATCCGATGTTCGTGTTCGCTAACAGTGTCGGTGGTCCGGTGATTGGAATCACGGCATCAGTGCTGGCGATCCTGACGATGACTTCCATGGCACTCGCCGGAATCTTGGCTGCCTCTCGCTACCCGTTCGCGATGGCACGCGACAACCTCCTTCCCCAAGCCCTGGAAGATGTGAATCCCAAGTTCGAGACTCCTCATTGGTCGGTCATCGGAACCGGTCTCGCGATGGCAGGCGTAATCATCTTCCTCCCCGTTCACGATGTCGCCAAACTCGCTTCGGGATTCCAGATAATGATCTTCATCATCGTCAACTCCTGTGTCCTTGTCCTGCGCCGCGCATCCGAAGCACACTCCTGGTACAAACCGGTTTTCAAGTCGCCATTGTACCCGCTGACCCAGATCCTCGGCATAGCCGGCGGAGTGCTGCTCATCTACATGATGGGCGAGAAAGCGCTCTTCGGGGCCGCCGCCTGCACCGTGCTCGGCCTGGTCGTCTACATCTCCTACGGCAGGTCGAGAGTCAATCCCATGTTGACCCCGTGGCGCACCGTGCGCACCAAGTTAACCAATCCAGAGCAATCCGAGAGAGAGAAGCGCTGGATGGTCTTCCACTCTTGCGGACATCACCGACGCCCGCGCAGGGAAAGCAAGTTGCACGATTGGTGGGACAAGAACCACCCCGACCACCTGACCTTGCACGAGTTCATCCAAGCCATGAACATCCTCGTTCCCGACCTGGATCACTTCCACCTGCGCAACCTGTTCCACGAGGTCGACATCGACGGCAACGGTGTCATCGACATCGATGAATTCCTGATTTCATTTGAGAACGGAACAGTTGACGACTCTGAGGAATGAGGCGCGACTCTCCGGGTCAACCCTCAAGTGGCACGCGCACACGAAGATGCCCGATGGAGCAGCGCGCCAAGGACGTACTCGCGCTGCTGCTCAGCGCCCCGGCCGCCAGCGTGGCCATCCTCGCCGCGCTCGCCTTCCCAGGAGGAGCAGGTACCGTCGTATGGCTGGGTGGAAAGGCGTGGCAGGTCGGACTGCCAGCCGCATGGCACCTGAAGGTGGACGGGGGTGAGCGGTTGTGGTCGAAGCCCGAGTTGGGCGGGTTCAGGGTGGGCGCAGCACTCGGGGTGGGAATGAGCGTGGCGCTCCTCGGCGCGTGGTTCCTGCTCGGGAGCCAGCACCTCGACAGAGAACTCATCCGGAGCACGATGGAGCCGTATGGATTGCTGAACCCATGGGTCTACCTGGCCGCGTTCCTGTGGTGGGTGCTGTTCAACTCGGTGATGGAGGAATACCTGTTCCGCTGGTTCATCTTCTCGAAGTTCGAGAACCTCGTCGGCGGCAGACTGGCCGTCCCGCTGGCCGGACTGGCGTTCATGTCGCACCACACCCTCGCCATGCTCGTGTTGTTCCCTTGGTGGGCGAACCTGCTCGCATCGCTCGGGATATTCACGGGCGGTTGCGTCTGGTCGTGGACCTACCTGCGCTACCGCTCGATCTGGCCCGCGTACCTCTCCCACGCCATCGTCGACGTGACGCTGTTCGGCCTGGGTGCGTACATCCTGTTCGGCTGACGCGAATACGCTCATTCGGGGCCCTCGTGGGGGCCGTCGCATTGAAGCGAGATGTGTGATTGGAGGGGGTCGCCAGTCGGGGTGAGAACGATGTCTGTGGCGGGGAAAGCGCGCAAGGTGACCACCCACACGCTGCTGGAGATGAAAGCCAGCGGTGAGAAGATCACCATGCTCACGGCATACGATTACTCGCTGGCGAAGATAGTCGACGGAGGCGGAGTGGACGTCATCCTCGTCGGCGATTCAGCCTCCAATGTCATGGCGGGCAACGACACAACGATCCCGATCAC
>CATMIM010000203.1 GCA_950068635.1 uncultured Candidatus Poseidoniales archaeon | reverse complement strand
CCGAGTCCCACCCGATCGCACCACTGGCCACCGACGGTGCTGACAAGGCGGCGGTCGACGAGGCGATCACCACTCTGGGAATCGAGGGCATAGCTGCCACCGCGTTGCGCTTCTTCAACGTCTACGGGTCACGCCAGGACCCGTCTTCTCCCTACAGCGGCGTGCTCTCCATCTTCACCCAGAGAGCGAGTTCCGGAGAGGGCGTGACCATCTTCGGTGACGGGTTGCAGACCCGAGACTTCGTGCACGTGTCCGACGTCGTGTCCGCCATGATGGCCGCTGGAGAGTCCCTGCTCACCCATGGCACCGCATCACCCGCTCACGCCACCCCGTTCAACGTCTGCAGTGGAGTGACCGTCACCTTGCTGGATGTGGTCGCCGCGCTCGACGCCATCACCCAACAGCCGATGGATGTCACCCATGCGCCCGCCCGCGAGGGCGAGATCCGCGACAGTTTCGGCGACCCCGCGGCTCTGACTGCCGCGCTCGACTGGACTCCCGAAATCACGCTCGAAGAAGGCCTCAGGGACCTGCTGGAGCAACTGTAGGTGGAGTCGTCAGTTCATTTCCCATTGGGGATGACAGGGTTGACGGGACGAGGGAAGAAGCGGCGCACGAGCAACTTGCGCAGGATGCGCGCGCCATCGGGAACACCACCGAGTTTGGCGCCCCCGATTCGAAGGCGGTATAGGATCGGAACCTCCCCGATACGCAGGTCGTTGTGGGCGCAGGCGGCGTACATCTCCGCTTCGATCTCGAAGCCGGACGAGTTGAGGTCCATCTGGGAGATTGCAGCCCGCGTGAACGCCCAGTAGCCGGTGCAGACATCGCTCATGAAGCGGCGGTAGAGGGCCACAGCAGCCCAGGTGAGAATGTGGTTCCCGATGTAGTTGAAACGGCTCATGGCACCCTCCTCTATGCGGCCGCGCAAGCGGCTTCCGATGACCACGTCGAAGTCATGCTCAACGAGATGGTGCAGCAACCTCGGCATGTCCGCCGGGTCGTAACTGCCGTCGCTGTCGAGCATCACCAGCACATCGTCTCCCGAGTCGAGGAAGTAGGAGAACGACTGGCGCAGGGCCACCCCCTTGCCCCGTTCCTCCCGCTGGCTCAGCACCTCGAGACCAAGTTCGCGGGCGACGTCGGGAGTTCCATCCTTGCTGCCTCCATCCATCAGCACGATGCGGGTGTTCAATCCATCCCGCTCCAGTTCCTCCAAGGGGATCTCCGCCACCAGTTCAGGCAAGGCGCCCACCTCATCTAGTGCCGGCAGAAGAATCGTCAGGTTCGCCATTCGTACACCTTCTTCTCCTGTTGGGTCATCTAACCATCGGTCTGAGTTCGACCCAGTGCAATCTGACCGCGCTCTCATCGAAGATCCGGTCACCCCTGCCGCTGGCTCCGGCGGGGTTGATCCATGTCTCACCGCCGCCGCTCACCTTCACCGTCACCTCGATGCGGTCGCCGGTTGAGGTGTGCAACGGCAGGGACAGCTGCTCCCAGCCGCCGACAGTGGTGTAGGACCACGATTGATGCTCACCGGCGTCCACTATGTGAATCTCGACCGAGAGACCTGCGGGTGCATCCACCATCAAGTGCAGCATCACCGCCCTGTCACGCGAGTCGCGGGCGAGCGGAGCCGCCAGCGACAGTTCGCCCTCGGTCAGCACCGGCTGGTGGTCCGGGCGGTTCACGAGCTGGTCCATGTCGACCATCCACCACGGGTCGATTCGCCAGTCGCAGTTGCCCACGCACGCCTCCTCGACAGGATAGGTGAACGAACTGCGCAGCGCCGAACGGGTCGTCGGCATCTGCTCGAACGTCCACAGCCGGCTCCCCTCGACGTCCCGCTCGAGCGTCCAGTGGTCCGAGGCGGCCAGCACCGAGCCGAACGTCCCGAGCGGGCTCGTCAGCGCGTGGGTGATCCCCAGCGCCTGGATGCGGGCCTCGTCATCGGTCAGGATGGCCTGCTTCGCGTTTCCCTGGATGGACGACTGCACATCGACCAGCCCCAGGCTGGGGAAGGAGGTCACTGCCACATCTGGAGGCAGGTCGTAGAAGTCTCCCCAGTGAGCGTCCTCCGTGAAGATGAGTGAACCAGCAGGCAGTTCGAGAGTTGACATCAGCGCACGATCCCCGTCGGTCTGCGGCCGCAGTTCGGGATGCTCCGACAGTTCGAACAGCACCATGTTGGCACCAAAAACCTGCAGCAGCACCAGCGCCAGCACGCCCATTGACAGCGCCGCGGAAGCGGGACTGGGGAGTTCCATCGGGATCCACAGGCCCCTCTCCACCTCCGCATCATCAACCCCGCTCGGAGCCGATTCGACCACCGTCTCCGCCCCCAGCCGCCGACTCGCCTCGAGCAGTTCGGCGACCACCGCCTCACCATGCTCATCGAGCGAGATGCGTTTCAGGCGCGGTGTCAACTTCGCTCCTTCTGCGAGCAGTATGCCGGCGAGCACGGCGAGCGGGATGTGGAAGGCGTGCAGCGACATGCTGTAGAGGACGTAGGAGAGCAGCGTGAACACCGGGAAGAAGATGACTCCACTGAGCAGATGGACCAAGGTCAGCAGCCACTGCAATCCCAGCCAGGCGCTGAGCAGCAGGACCTCGGTCGAGCGTCTCCCGCGCCAGACGGACACCACTGCCAGGGCGACCAGCACGGGGCTGTTGTAGAGGAGCAGACGCAGTCCGCCCTGCCAACCGTACTCCGAGAACACCGGTTCCGCCAGCAGTCGGGGCGCGTACGCGAGCAGCACGACGGCGGAAGCCAGTGCGAGCAGGATGACCGAGGTGAGCGCAAGGCGGCCTGCTGCAGCGTTGTTCTGTGCCTCGTATCTGGTCAACAGCAGGTTGGCGAGCAGCAGTGTTCCGAGATAGATGCTGCCGGTCGGGTGGATCGCGCCCACCGCGACCACGCACACCGCGAACAGCAGGTCATGGCTGCGCCCCCGCTCTCCGACCGGCCGCATCAGCACGAGCAGCCCGAGCACGAGTCCGATCTGGCTGGCGACGGTCGGGTATCCCGAGTCGTGCGCCTTGGCGAACAGTGCTGGAGCCAGCCCCATGCACAGCAGCGTGGGCGCCCCCGCTCCCCACTTGTCCGCCGCGCCCGCCAGCCCCCACAACAGTGCCAGGAGAGACAGTTGCCCGACCAGATGCACGGCGCTCGCCGGGGACAGCCGCAGCACCGATTCGAGCAGAGCGCACATCGCCGGGAAAGCCGGCGGGTACGTCCAGGTGCCGACAGACGCGGCCGGCAGCGTCAGGTCGCCGGCGGTCGCCAACCTGTGTGAGAGGGTGGAGAATCCGATCCAGTCGACTCCGTTGGGATATGTGAACAGGAACAATGGCAGCAGGGCCAGCAGTGCCGAGGCCGCCAGTGCCAGCGGGAACCACGACGCCCGCCGACGGAGCAGATCCTTGCGCTTCTCCTCGGCCTCCTCGACGTCATCCTCGAC
>CATMIM010000202.1 GCA_950068635.1 uncultured Candidatus Poseidoniales archaeon | reverse complement strand
GGCTACGGCGAGGCTGTGGTGCAACTTGCTGACGATGAGCGAGTGGTGGTGCTTGAAGCGGACCTGGGAAAGTCCACCAAGTCCTGCAGATTCCGTGAACTGCATCCAGAACGGACATTCTGTCTGGGCATCACAGAACAGAACATGATGCTGGTGGCTGCGGGGCTGGCATCCTCTGGATACAAGCCATTCGCCTCCACATTCGCCATCTTCACCGAACGTGGTTTCGAACAGATTCGCAACGGAATCGCACGCCCCAATCACGCTGTGCACATCTGTGGCTCACATGGCGGGCTGCACACGGGAACGGACGGTTCCTCCGCTCAATCGATAGAGGACCTGGCCATCTATCGTACCCTCCCTAACATGACCGTGATTCACCCCTGCGATGACATCAGCACCGAACGGCTGACGCTCCAGCTTTCTGCCCTGTCTGGCCCATCCTACATGCGCACCACTCGAAACAAGCGACCCCGCATCCATGACGACGAATCCGCCGCTGCACTGAGGATCGGCAAGGGACACGTACTGCGTGAAGGAAGCGATGTTGCTCTGCTTGCATGTGGAGTCCTAGTGGCCGAGGCGTTGGACGCCGCTGACGTCCTCGCTACCGACGGGATCGAAGTCACCGTGGTGGACATGCATACCATCAAACCGCTGGATTCTGCACTGGTTCAGCAACTCGCTGCCGACTGCGGCGCCCTCGTGACCGCCGAGGATCATTCGATTATCGGCGGGCTCGGCGGGGCTGTGGCCGAGATGCTGGCAGCCAACTGTCCGGTGCCTCTCGAGAGAGTGGGAGTGAACGACACGTTCGGTGAGTCAGGAGAAGGTGACGAACTTCTGGAAAAATACGGATTGAGCAGTGAGCACATCATCGCAGCGGCCCGCAGGGCGGCGGCGCGGAAGACCTGAACCAAGTGGACAGGACCCTCTCGTCCACAGTCTTGATGAAGCGTCGTTGGCTGCGTCGGAGTGAGTGACCAACGTGAGTTCTGATGGTGACCGACTGCGTAAGTTGCTCGATGGCGAACTTTCTCCAGAGGAACTGGAACAGGATCCGATGCTCGCTGGCCTCGCTGAACGGGTCTACGGGGAAGATTTCCTCGATGAGATGGGAGTATCGCGCGGGGACTCGAAACGAGCTCTTGCCGAAGCGTTGCAGGATGAGGACGACCTCGAGGACCTGATGATCGAATTGCCCGATGATGACCTGCCTGAGTTCGACCCCCCCACACATCCAGATTCAAGCGCTGGGGAGGGTATGGGGAGCAAGGGTCTGGCTGGAATCATCGTCGGTGGGCTTGGGTTGATGCTCATCGTGATCAACCTCTTCTATGGATTCGGCAACATCATGGGAGGATGTGCCGCCAGCATTCACAACAGTTGCACCCAGAACATGAAGCTCAACCTGCTCGAGTTCCATCGGACTGCGGAGCACATATCCTGGGGTCCCACAGGTGTCGTGGGAATCCCGGACATCGTGGCTGGCAGCCTGATGGTGACGCTGATCGTCACTGCTGTCATCAAGCGGCGTGGCTGATCAGTACATCCTTGCCAGATGCTGCCGCTTGGTGGTCATTTCACCTGTCACGCAGCATGGCCGAGGTTCATCGTACTCGTCAAGGGTGTGTCCGAGGATCGTGAGCCCGGTGGCCTTCTCGAGCACCTCTGCGGCGGCATCGTTACCGCAGAACGCCACCTCATGCACCAATCCATCCTCGATCTTCTCTGACAGACTCCATTCACCATCTTCATTCTGGATGAGGTCAGGGAGCGCGTGGATGCAATCCGCTTGATGCTGCGAGGACCGCCTTCTCAGTTCGTCCGCGACCGCATCCAGTTCAGATCCGACTGCTTCGGATATTCCCTCCAAGGGGATGCTTTGCTTGCCCCCCGTCCGCCTGACCGCCAGCGCGGTTCCGGATGAGAGGTCCCGTGGCCCGATTTCCAGCCTGAGCGGAACCCCGCGAATCTCCCAATCGTAGTACTTCTGTCCTGGCCGAAGATCCCGGTCGTCGACATGCACGCGTATTCCCGCCGCTCGCAACTGCTCGGAGACCTGACTGACCATATCACCGACTTCTGGAGATGTGTGCGCCGCCACAGGGATGAGCACAACCTGATGAGGAGCCATGGATGGAGGGAGGATGAGGCCAGAATCGTCCCCGTGGACTCCGACCACCGCTCCGAGGAGTCTTTCGGACATCCCATATGTCGTCTGGTGGCAGTGCCGGTGTTCTCCATCCTCCGCTTCGTATGAAATGTCGAAGGCTTCGGCCCACTGGTCACGGTAATGGTGGCACGAGGCGACCTGCAACGTGCGTCCGTTGGGCATCAGCACGTCAATGGCGATGGTGTACCACGCACCCGGAAAAGTGTCCCAGACCGGTCTCCTGTTGACGAGGTACGGCAGACACAGTTCGTGCATCAAGCGGGCGACGATGTCTAGGTCCTCCTCGATTTGACGGGTGGCGTCATCTTCGTCTGCATGAGCGGTGTGCGCCTCGAAGAAGTGGATCTCCCTCACGCGTATGAACGAGCGGGTCTGCTTGGTTTCGTAGCGGAACGTGTTGACGATCTGGTACATCTTCAACGGAAGGTCGGCGTGGCTGCGCACCCAAAGGGCGAACAGGGTGTACATCGCGGTCTCAGACGTCGGGCGAAGGAACATCGGCTGCTCCAATTCATGTTCTCCAGCGTGCCGTACCCAGTAAACCTCGTTTGCGAATCCCTCCGGTTCATCCTCGATTCGCAGTTCAGAGGGGTCGACGCCTGCCTCACGTGCCGCCTTCAGGCGGGCGATGAGCCGATTCTCCCGTTCGAGAAGCTCTTGCGGGATGAGAAGGGGGAAGTTGACCTCTTGGTGGCCAGTCCTTTCCATCTCAGTGTGCGTCAACTGGTCGATGAGCTTCATGGCCTTCCACCCATAGGGCCTCCAGACGTCCATTCCCTTGATCGGGTAACGTTTGTCGACGAGGTCCGCGATCTCGACTATCGCGGGATACCACGCGTTGAAATCAGAATGAGGGGGAATACCCCGCTTGGCGGCCGCGCGGACATCATCATCCGCGTCAGCCATGGACGACCGCCCATTCGGTCTGTCCTTCAACCTGACGCATTCAGACGCTGTCCGCCCCGTCTACTTCAGGCGGACTGACCAACGCGACGAGCGAGGCGAGCATCCACGCCACTTCCAAGACCACGAACGCCCACTCACCGGTGTGCACAGCACGAACCCCGAGTATAGCGGATCCGAATGCCATCAACCCGAGGTAGGTGCGGCCGCGGCTGTCAATGATGCCTCGCGTCTCCAATGCGAACGCTCCGAGGATGCATAGCATGCCGATGTAGGCGAACAACGCTGTCACCGGCTCGAATTCGGGGTAGGCTAGAACCCGTTCAGTCATGCGTTCACCCGCAAATTGCAGCGTCGATCAGTTCGGCGAGTTCCACCAGGCTGGAGATTGGCATCGGTTCCGCAT
>CATMIM010000201.1 GCA_950068635.1 uncultured Candidatus Poseidoniales archaeon | reverse complement strand
CCGCCTTGGTGGCGGCCGACGAGGCAGGGTCGCGGAGGGCCCCGAGCAGCAGGTCGGACAGCACGGTCGCATCCTCCTCGAGCACGACCGCCTGCAACGCCGCCTGCATGCGGTCGTGCGCCACCCGATTCGCCCCGCGGTCGAGCCGCCAGACCCCGCTGCGCAGCTTCTCCGGGGGCTCGCCCACGACTATGCGCAGATGCCGCCGATGGCGGCTGAGCATGATGCCCTCGGTGACGGACTCCTTCAGCGGGTTCCCGCGGCAGAGCGTGACGATGTCCCCTTGGCCGAACCGATGGGTCGGCATCGGCTCACCCCGAGGTGCAGTCAGGCGCAGGATGCGGTCGCCGAACATCCAACCGTCGGTGCGTGCATGCATGTCGAACAGGGCCAGTCCGTGGCTCGCCAACTTCCGTTTGGGCCACTCCTTCAACCGCTGTTCGACCTGTGCCATCTCGTCCTCCAACTCCCACCTCACCAGCTGACTGAAGTGATCCAGATGGTCCTGCGAGCGGGAGTAACGGGTGGCGGATTCCTCGGCACGTCCTTTCGCCCGCTTCCTACCGGGTCCGATGCGATGCACCTTGCCCCGCTCGTCTGCGCCCATGTCACGTCCCTCGGTCGGCCGTGCATCACCGTTGCCCTCGGTGAGGCCCGCCAAGGCGCGCGTGAGAAAGTGACTCTTAAACCGGAGCCGCGCGCGGGCATAGACGAGGCCATATGGTGATTGACCGATTCAAATCATGGCGCAAGCAGAAGGAGGAGGGGGTGGAGTGCCCGCTGTGCGGCATGAACAGCCCCGAAGGCACTGCCGAGTGCCCGCGCTGCTACTACCAGTTGGAGAAGGGTATCCTGGAGCAGGAAGGCCATGACGTCACCGAAGAGGCGGACGGCCTCTTCGATGAACTCAACTCCGACGATGTGGAAGAAGAGGAGGAGGAGGAACTGGTCGACTGGACGGCCCACTCCTTCGACGTCGATGACGTGACCATCGAGGTCTCGCAGTACGACGATACGGATATCGTGAACATCGATGCCGCACCCGGATTCGCCACCTATGGCAAGCAGCCGGAACTCACCGGCCATCCAGAGACCACTGACGATGATCCAACCGATTGGGAGTTGAACCCAGGGGACGCTCCCGAGGAGGTCGAGCGCTTCGTGGTCCCCAAGCAGCAGGAGGAGCAACCCGACGAGGACATCATCGACTTCAAGGTCGACCTCGTGGTACCCCTGCTGCCCAAACAGGCGGAGGGTGGCGAGGATGTCGCTGACGACGATTCGGCGCCTCTGCAGGATCCGTCAGCCGTTCCCGACGAAATCGACGAAGAACCGGTCGAGCAACAATCCGGGTCAACCACCTCGACTGCCGTCGTCTCCGTGACAGAAGTCTCCCCCGCATCTGAGACTGAGACCGTGGAACCTGTGCAACCCGAACCATCGCCTTCGTCCCTCCCACCGCTGCCAACCCGCCCCACCGAGGCGAACAACGGTGCTGTGGCCGCCATGCCGAAACTCCCGAGCCTTCCCGGCGCCGGAGAGGCACCCGTGTCCCCTGCCGTCCCAACCCTTCCGAGTCAACCCACTGCTGCGCCCTCAGCTGACGCGTTCGAGGAGAAGCCGGAGACGCAGGAGACCGCTGCAGATGTGGCAGAATCCATTGAGCAGACGGCTGCTGCAGGTGCGCCCGCACTGTCGGACCGTCTGTGGCCATGGCCGCAGACGGATGCGTGGGACGACCTGGCCGTGCGCAGGGCGCTGCGTGAGGTGATGGAGCAGGTGAAGTCCGGCTCTCTCGACGAGGCCGCACGCGCGCTCGACAAACTCGGACCGCATATCGGCGATCGCGTCGAACTCATCTTCCACGTCGGTGTGGTGCTGAAGAAACTGGAACGGGAGAATGCTCTCGCCCGCATGCTGGAAGCGGGACAGCGGCTCCACCCCGATGACGAGAACGTCGCCAATGCGGTGAATTCCCTCGGCTTGTGAATCAGCCCAGGGCGCGAGCCGAAGCCTCATCATCGAAGCGACCCCTCCTCCCTGACGTGCACCCGACTCCAACACTCGTGGTCGATGACGAACTGCTGCTGCGCCCAGCGGACCCAGTGCACCACTCTCAGTTCTGTGTAGCGTTCGAGGCGGGCATGCCCGACGTGCTGCCGGCGTTTCCGTGGTTCGAGCCAGACGTGGAGACGCCTGAGCAGTTGCTGGACTACCTGCGCGAGGTCGAGCGGATGGGCCGGGGTGGAATGCTGCACCACTGGGTGATCATCGCCCGAGGAGAACAAGGCGAGTCAGAGCGGTTCCTCGGTCTGGTCGCCTTCGATCGCAGCACGCGCACCCGCTATGGGGCTTGGAACCTCGGTTACTGGGTGCGCTCCGATGAGACGCGGAGGGGCGTGGCATCGCGCTCGGTCGACCGTGCGCTCGAGTGGCTGGCCGGCAGCCAAGGTGGCCCGTTCGCGGTCGAGGTGACCGTCGACCCGGACAACGAGGCTGGGATGCTGACCGCCGCTTCGATCTGCGGGCGCTGGCAGGGCCGCCGAGAGCAGTCGGGGGATGGCATCATCGAGGTGGCTGGCGAGCAGCGCCAGCACATCACATTCCTGCTGCCGAGGCTCCCGCTTCCCCACTCCGAAGAAACCTCTGTGGGCAGTGCGGTCGACACAGTTGAGTCCAGTGGGCGATTCGTCTGGTTGTCCGTGGACACCGATGACCTCTGCCATCATCCGAAGGTCACTGGACACCCGAAGAGGTCGCGGTCCGGCGGGGCTGTGGGTGCTTACCAGATGAGTGACCGGTTGACGGCCGCGCTCGATGGCTTCGCCTCTTGGAGGGCCGGTGCCGGTGAGGGCATCGCAGTCACTCTGTTCGTCATCTCCGAGCAGCTCGACGATCCACGCTTCGCGCACCGTCTCTCGGGGTTGCTCTCTGGAGATCCGCTGCTGACCCTCGGCTGCCACGGCATGCACCACCGCTGCTGGTCGGCGTGGCCGGCTGACGAGCAGGGGTTCGCCCGCATGCTCGACGAGGCGTGCCAGCGCCTCGCCTCGTTCGCCGGCGCCAGCTGGCGGCCGTGGTTCCGCGCCCCGGGTGGCTACATCGCGCCGTGGATGGCGAAGCCTCTGGCTGAGTCGGGAATCACGCTCGACTCGTCGGTCAATCCGACACCGTTGCTGGCGCGCAAGGCTGGGACTGGACACGACTGGCGGGAGGTCGAGGATGCCCTGCGCGAAGCCGATGTCGCCGCCCAGGTGCTGCAAGCCATGGGCGTCGACACCTCGCGCATCCGCAACAAGAACCGAGACCGCCTCAGCACGGTCCGCCTCCGCACCGACTCCACCGTCACTCCATTCCACACCCTTGAGCTCCACGTCAAGGTCCAGCAACTCATCCAGGCCACGCCCTGGGAGATCGACATGGGAGAGATCGCTTTCAGCGAAGGAGGCAGGGGACACACCGACGTCATCATCGCCGTCGCCGACC
>CATMIM010000200.1 GCA_950068635.1 uncultured Candidatus Poseidoniales archaeon | reverse complement strand
AAGTGCGTCGAGGCGGCGCTGGCGGTCGTCATTGACGCTCATCGGTCCCCCTCCGTGGAGGCGCGAGTCGCGGGCGGGTTGTGAATGCGACGCCGGCTTGGGGAGCCGGGAGTGCCACTCGTCCACAAGAACAGAATGAGCAGGGTCAACGGAATACCGAGACAGACCGACAACGAGAGCACCTCCGCGCGCGGTGGTGAACTGGGCGCACTCGTCACTGACTCCGGATCGGTGTCGTCATCCTCGACCGGTTCCTGGATCGACTCGAAACTCACCAAGTGCATCGAGGTCCAGTTCTTGCCCGTGATAAGGAAGGCGTCACGCTCAGCGACGTAGGCGATGCCGTTCAGGACGCCATTGGATGGGCCTGACTCGGATGCAGCCAACTGTGATGCGTCGACCGTGAACTCCACCGCTCCGGAAGTCGAGTTGATCGCCAGGATCAAGTCGCTGCGCCAGACGTTGGCGTAGATCATCCCGCCGACGCACTCCAACTCGTTGAGGAGGTTCGTCTGTTGACCGTCGAGAGTGACGAGAAGGGTGCTCTGGACAGTGAAGTCTTCCGGGTCCCTGAAGGCGAGCTCGGAAGTGCCGTTGGACATCACCAGCGAGGTACCATCGTTGCACAGCCCCCACCCCTCACCGGAATAGGTGTGATTGCCGACGACCTCGAAGGTCTCGATGTCGAAGATCAGGGCGATTCCTTCCTTCCAGGTCAGCATCACGATGGTGTCTCCGACAACGGTGATGCCCTCGCCGAACAGGCTCTCTTCGAGTTGCTTCTGTCGCAGGACCTCGCCGCTAGATGGATCCACCTCCCTGAGACTGGAATATCCGTACAGTCCGGTGCTCTCGTACAGTGAGCCATCGTGCATCTCCAACCCCTGGGTGAATGCCCCCCCATCATGGGAATGAGACGAAATGACGTGCAATTCAGCCGCTTCAGAGTCACCTTCCACAGAGGCCGGAGTGAGGGTGAGAAACAACACGACCATCAGGGCCGTTAAGACGCGCGGCGCCACCGTGGGCCGAATCATGTCCGAACCATGCTCCATGGTGTCTTAAATAGGTCATTCGAGTGCTCTCAACGTGAGCATACGTAGTATGCGTCACGTCGGTGACCGGATGCCTGCACTCACATTGAACTCAACGCCACGCCAAGCACTGCTGCTGACCATGGTGATGGTGGTCGCGGCGCTCTCGCCACTGCTCGCGGCAGCCGAGGCCGAACAGTCGGGATGGGTGGACCCCGGAGGCGTGGTGTATGGGGACCTGGTGGATTTCGATGGCCCGACGATGGGTAAGCCGTACCTGTTCGTCGATGGCGAAGAACCGGTCTGGTCCGCCACCCGATTCATGAAGAATGCGTGGGCTGATGCGGGCTATCCGGACCTGTTCCTTCCGTTCGCCCCGGAGAATGTCGCGCCGATGTCCAGCAGGAGCAACCATTGCGTCCCCTATCAGCAAGGACAGTCCCTCACCGTGCCCATCAGCGGGGGACAGATAGCAGTCACCGTCGAGAAGGTGACGACGACGGCCGCATTCCTGGTCGATAATTCAGCGACGATTCCGTCATCGACGTTGAACAACTTCGCCTCGACTTGGGATTCCACCGTCTACCCGGTGGACACGCAGTACTTCGGGGTCGCCCCTGATGTGGACAACAACTGCCAGATCGAGATCATCATCTACAACATCGACGGGGGTGGCGGCACTGGTGGCTACTTCTCACCCGGGCTGTCCGGCCAGCGAGAGGCGCTGTACGTCGATGTGGCTGACCTGGGCTGGGGCAACACCATTCTGGCCCACGAGTTCCAGCACCTGCTGCACAACGCCCGCGACCCGTTCGAGTACGCCTGGATTGACGAGGGCAACGCGGACATGGCCGCCTACCTCTGCTTCGGTGCTACCGGTGCCGTCATCGGCCATGCGAACGCATGGGCGCAGGCGCCGCACATCTCCGTACGCTGGTGGAACCAGTCGCTAGCCGACTACGGCGCCGGCTTCCTGTTCATGCTCTACCTCGCCTCCAAACTCGGGGGCGGGCAGGCGATCAGGGCGCTGGTTGCCGATACCGCCACAGGAGGCGCGGGAATCGAGAACCTCGCCCGTAATCCGGTTCCAGGATCTCCGGGCAACATCGGCAGTACGATGGATGACATCTTCGCCAATTTCACCATCGCCACGCTGCTCGACTCCAGCCAGAATCCGTTCGGGCTGGATAACATCGACATGTACACCGGCTGTGGCTCGGGGCAGTTCTGCACCCTGCAGATCACCGACTACAACGGCGCCTGGGGCAGCACCTGGTCACGTCTGGGAGACGACCTGTGGGGCTGGGGTGTCAGGGCGTACAAGTTCATCCAAGGAACAGGAGCACCGCTCAACGTGATGGTCCAAGCGTCAGAGGTCGACTTCGGAGGTCGTCTGCTCTACAAGGACGTGGCTTCGGGAACCTGGGTGGCAGAGGAACTGGTGTTCAACGGCGGGATGGCGACCGGGTTGGTGCCCGGATTCGGAAACATCAGCGACGAGGCATATGTCATCGTGTGGTACGAGAGTCTGGTCGATGACTGCGACTACAACTTTCCCAACTGCGGCTTCCCTGGCGGTACGGGAACCTACCCGTCAGCCACCATCGACATCTACGCCTCGCTGATCACCCAGCCTGCCACGCTGAACATCAACGGAACGCGGCAGCACGACCGCGACCTCGACGGCCTCGACGACACACTCGAGATGAGCCTCATCGTCAACTCGACGGCCTTCTGGGAGTTGCTGGACATCGAGGTGCAGGCGTTCGCTGACAACGTGCTCTACGACACCATCCGCACACAGGTGGGCGCCGGTCAGGGAATGCCCGTGACCACCTCCGTCTGGTGGACCCCACCATGGGATGACGACTGGGAGCTCTACGCAGTGCTCTACGACCAGCTCGGCGCAGCGATTCAAGGAGCAGCCGTGCTCACGCTGCCAACCACGTTGTACAACATGGCCCCCATGGCCACGGGTACCCTCTCTTCGAACGTCTCGCAGACATGGCTACCAATCCAGTTCAACGGCAACGGATACGACATCTGGGGCCTGTCCGCTGACAACATGACATATTCGCACAACAACTCCCCCACAGGATATCTGTGGGACTTCGGTGACGGGGGGCAATCGTGGCTGAAGACGCCAAACCGCGCCTACACCCAGGTCGGGGAATTCAACGCCACCCTGCAAGTGACCGATGTGGGCGGATCCGCCAGCATGGCGCAGACGTGGATCGTGAACGTGACCGACGACTCGGATCCCACCGTGAAGATCAGCGTGGATGGGCAGGAGGTGGTCGCCAGCATCGATATCCTGACGGAGCAGCGGGTGATGTTCAGCGGGCATCTGACGAGCGACAACGTGCCCGACGATTACCTCTCGTTCGACTGGGACTGGGGCGACGGCAGTTCTGAGGGCGGCATCGGCGACTGGGAGGCAGACCACGAGTGGCTGTCCGGCTCG
>CATMIM010000199.1 GCA_950068635.1 uncultured Candidatus Poseidoniales archaeon | reverse complement strand
CCGACGGACACTCTTTCAAGCGTCTGGTCAACTTCACCGGCTCTGGATGGGACGGCAACATCGGCACTGGGATCTTCAACACCGACGAGCAGGCGCGCTGGGAGCAGAAGGGAACCATCGAGCGCATCGAGATCAAGACGCCCTCATCCAGTTCGTGGAATGACACGCGGTACGCGGTGGACGACAGCGGCGCGAACGGCGAGGTGACCAGCAACAACAGGCCGTTCCGCATCTGGCACTTCGAGTATGACATGTCACTGGAACCAGAGAACGACTACACCTTCGAGTTCCGTGCATGGGATGGTGTCGACTACAGTCCAGTCGTGACGCGCACGATCAGGCTCAACAACCAGGCTCCTGTAATTTACGTGCTCACGCCGACCGATGGTTCGACGTTCGCTTCAGGCATCGTCACCTTCAGCGGGACGGCGAGTGACCCGTACAACGGCGTCTACGGTAGTGACATCGATGACATCCACTTCGAGATCAGTTCATCGGTGTTCAACACCACAACGGTGCCTGTGGTCGGAGGACCGATCTGGTCGTGGGACTGGAACTTCTCCGGGATGCCTAAAGTGCGTACAGACTGGATGTTCCGTATCTGGGCGTCCGACTCATCGTTCTGCCGTGGCGTGATCGGTGAGTGCACACCGGTCGAGATCACCCTCGATATCGACAACACGAATGCGCCACCGCTGATCACGTTGATCGAACCCTATGACATGCAGATCGTCCGCGCCGGGCCGGAAACGATCATCTCCGGCGTCGCCCGCGACACGGATGGCGAGGTTTCCAAGGTCGAGATCAGGATCCTCGATCCACAGGACGCGATGAACGAGCGCCCACCCGGACCCCATTCCGTCATCACCACCATCGCCCCCAACGGCGCATGGTCGACCACATGGGACACCAGCAGGCTGGTGCACGATTTCCACTATCTCGTGCAGGCGCGCTCCAAGGACGGCCAGTTGTACAGCGGTTGGGCACAGAGAGAGATCATCATCGATAACCCACCTGATGCCAACAACCTCGCCCCGATCTATCTCGCCCACAATGAGACGGTGGTTCTGCTCGACGGCACCTCGGTGACCCAGGACCAGATTTGGCTGCCCAAGTACACCATCTTCTGCGAAGAGGACAGCCAGGCGCAGGACCGCTGTGGTGTAGGAGCCAGCATCGAACTCGCAGGATGGTTCTACGATCCAGAGGGCTTGGACCTTAGCATCGAGGTGTGGGACGACCCGGACACCTACGAAGACGACCAGTGTGCAGAGCAGATCCAGATCGATGTCAATGGCAGAGCGACCTACAACCCCGTTGCGATGTCGTTCTACACACCCGACATGGACGAATGGTCCTGCGAGGACATGAAGTTCGTCGCCAAGGATCCTCACAACAGCAAGGCGTACTCGCTTGAAGTCGATTTCGTGGTCAACGCGGTGAGTTTCAGCGTTCAGCGAGTCGACAGCGGCAACCTCGACATCGATGGTTCAGCCACGTTCACCGGCACCGGCAGGCCCGGCGTGGAGGTGGTCGCGCGCTCTGGGTTGAGTTCAATGCGTCTAGGCAGTGCGGGGATCTCGGACAACGGTAGTTGGACGATCGACGTGCCCGCATCCAAATTGGAGAGAGGCAGCAACATCGTGGTGTTCGACTATGACAACGACCGTATGACCGAGTGGAGCCACAGCATCCAGGTAGGTGACGCGGATGATGGGAGCAGATTCGGATGGATCCTCTGGGTGGTGCTCTCGGTGGTCGTCATCGCTCTGCTCGGCGGTGTGTTCGTGTTCTTCTTCGTTGAGTTCGAGGAGGAGGACGACGACGAGTCACTGCTGATGCCAGAGGGGGTCCAAGAGACGGAGGATGTCTATGCATGGGGCAAGCAGACGCAGGAGCAACAGGCGGCGGCCCAACCAGCGGCAGAGGCTGTAGCACAGCCAGAAGCGCAACCGACCTATCCCGGATGGCAGTGGGATGCGGACAGCAACCAGTGGATACCCGACCAGTCAGGTGGCCCACCACAGCAGTGAAAGGTGCCGTACGCACATTCATTGCCAACCGGTGACGACCACTGAACGAGGTGAGTGAGATGGTGCAGGTGAAGCCGGGAGTGCAGGAGCGCATCCTGCTGCACCTATGGGACTACGCCGATTACTCCGACAAGGTCGAGGTGCCGTTCTCCCTGTCACAGATGGGCATCGCCAACGCTGTCGCCATCGCCCGCAGCAACGTCCCGCGCGCCATCGCCGGACTGAAGGACCAGAATCTGCTCATCGAGAGGCAGGCGCACGTGTCCGGAGTGACCCGCAAACGGAAGGCCTACTTCCTCACCGAATCTGGGATGAAGCTGGCTGAGGAGACCTGGGAGAGGCTGGCTGAACACCCTGTGCGGCTCATCGTCCAGGACGGCACGACTGAATCCACGACCCTGGCCGGCTGTGTCGAACAGTCCCCATTCACGATCCGGCCCACCGACGTGCTCCGCTACCTCGATGACAACGGGGTGCTTGACATGCGCAACCTGACTCCTGACCTGATCGAACGGGATCTGTCAAAGCACGTCGAGAAGCAGTTGGTGAGCGTGCTCGGCGACCTTCCGAGGATGCGTCATTTCGTGGGGCGTGACGCCGAGTTGAAGACGATGGTCGACCTGCTCGATGCTCGCTCCACCACTATCCTGGTGCCCGGAATCGCTGGCATCGGAAAGACCGCGTTGGCCGCCAAACTGGTCGAGATGTTCACCCACAAGCGGAACCTGCTCTACCACCGAGTGCAGGACTGGGAGGGGGCGCGTGCGTTCCTCGAGGTGGCCTCGGAGTGGCTGTCAGCCATCGGGGATGACGGCTTGTCGGACTATCTGGCCACCACTCCGGTTCCCTCGGCCCCGATGTCGGTCCACCTGATCGTCGGCGGACTTGCGAACCCCTCGGCGCTGCTGGTCATCGACGACTTGCATAAGTTGAACGACGAGGTGCTGTTCTCCGTCATCCGCGGTCTCTCGCAGCGGATGGAGGAGATGGATGATGTCGGAATCGTGCTGTTCTCTCGTTCGTTCCGCCCGGTGATGCCCCTGACCGACTCCGAGGGGAACATCATGACGCTGGTCGTCCACTTGGAAGGGCTCGACCGAGAAGCTTCGCGGGAACTGCTGACCGCACTGCCCGACATGGACGAAGTCACCTACATGCACATCTACGGTCTGTCACGTGGCCATCCGCTGGTGTTGGAACTCATCAACCGCGGGTCGATCGGCGCCACCTTCCACGAGACGCTCGAGACGTATGTCGAGCAGGAGATCTTCAGCAAGCTCTCCGGTGGAGAGAAGCGGCTGCTCGGAGCGCTGGCGGTGTTCCGCGAACCGATGCCGTTGGAGGCACTGACAATGCAGGAATTGGAGACCGACCTGCTCGGCGATCTGGTCGACAAGGGGTTGGCACGCCAAGCGGACACGGAGAACTACGACGTGCACGACTTGGTCCGCGAGTTCCTATCCCGTTCCCTCG
>CATMIM010000198.1 GCA_950068635.1 uncultured Candidatus Poseidoniales archaeon | reverse complement strand
CCTCGAGAGGAGGGCCAGAGGGTTCGGGTGCTGTCAGGGGAGGTCCGACCGGTGCAGGCTCCGGCGCAGGCTCCGGCTCTGGTGGGGGAGCGAGTGCGGCCAATCTGGATGCTTCAGCGGCAGCTGCTTCCGCCGCTTCCGCTTCCTGCACCTTCCTTCTCTCTGCGTCCTCTGCCTCCTTGAGTTTGGCTTCTGCCCGGGCTGTCTCAATCGCCGCTTCCTTCTCGGCTTTGGCTACCTTGGCACCCTCCGCGTCGCGGACGCGGACGAGTTCGTCCATCTCGATCTTGAAGGCATCCTCGACTGATGGCGGGGTTTTCGATTTCGCCTTCGCCATGTGTACGCCAGCCGTGCGAGCGTGCAACGTAATTTGAATCCGATGGGTGAATGGGCTGCCTAGTTGCGCTCGAAAGCGTTGATGTGAAGGCCGACTTCTCGCCGCTGCATGACCCGCATCGGGATACTCGTCAACCCGGACGCTGGGCTGGGTGGACGGCTTGGCTACAAGGGAACTGACGGGCGGGCCGCGGAGGCCCGCGCCGCGGGCGCAGTAGACCGTTCAGGGCCGCGGATGACCGATGCTCTGAGTCGATTCTCGGAACTTCTCTCACACCTGAGGGAGGCACCTCACATGATGTCCTGCTCTGGAAGGATGGGGTCCGACTGGATTCCTGCTGGGATCAGTTTCGAGGAGATGGTCCGAGCGCCGGCAGAATCCACTGCTGATGACACCAGGAGAGCGGTGTCAGAACTGCTCGATGCGAACATCGACCTGCTGTTCTACGCCGGGGGCGACGGCACGACCCGGGACATCGTGGCCGCTCTGGAACAGGCTGAGCGAACCGAACTGCCGTTGGTCGGCGTCCCCACGGGCGTCAAGATGCACAGCGGCTGCTTCGCCGCCACCCCACGCGCTGCCGCAGAGGTGCTCGCAGCGTGGCTCGCCGGCGACCTGATGCTCGCCAGCACGGAGGTGATGGATCTCGACGAGGAGGCGTATCGCGAGGGCGAATGGAAGGTCAGGATGTACGCCGAGGTGCAGACCCCGTCGTCACCCCGCTGGATGCAGGGGGCGAAGATGCGCGTGGCGGCGGCTGAGGAGGAGGAAGTGCTCGAAGGGCTGGCCGCTCACGTCGGCGAACTTGCGGAGGAGAATCCGGGTATGCTCATCATCTGGGGCTCTGGAGGCACCCTGCGTGCGATGTCTGAGAATCTCGGCATGCAGACGACTCTGTTGGGCATCGACGCCAGTCGCGACGGCGTTCTCGTCGGCCGCGACCTCGCCGAAGAAGGCCTGCTGGAACTGCTCGATGGGAACGGATCCGCTGGGGTTCTGCTGCTGCTCTCACCGATGGGGGGCCAGGGATTCCTCATCGGACGGGGGAACCTGCAGCTCTCCCCTGAGGTGCTACGGGCTGTGGGAGTGGACAACATCCTCGGGGTTGCGACTCCAGGAAAGTTGGCCATCCTGTCCGAGCTGCGCATCGATTCAGGCGATCCAGACCTCGACGCCGACATCCGTGAACGGCGCTACCTTCGCGTACTGCAAGGCTTTCGCACGACTCGTCTCATCAAGGTCGCCGACTGAGTAGTCATGCGTTGGTGCGGTTCACCGCGGCTTGTACGAGTCCGAGGAAGGGCGGGCTGGGTCGGTTGGGTCGGCTCTTGAACTCGGGGTGGTACTGGGTGCCGAAGTAGTAGGGGTGACCATCGAGTTCCATGATCTCCATGCGCTGGCCCTCGGGGTCCCGTCCCACGAACTTCAATCCTGCTTCCTCCAAGGCTTCAATCATGTCCGGATTCACCTCGTAGCGATGGCGATGACGCTCGTCGATCTCCATGGCCCCGCCGTAGAGTCTGTGGGCTGTGCAGCCGGAGTTCTGCAGCAGGGTCTTGCGGCTGCCGAGGCGCATCGTGGCGCCCATGTGGGTGGTGCTGCCTTCGGGCATGAAGATGACGACCGGGTGGGCGGTCTTCTCGTCGAACTCCGTGCTGTTCGCCCCTTCCATCCCCAGAACGTGACGGGCGAACTCGATCACGGCCACCTGCATTCCGAGGCACACTCCGAGATAGGGGACGTTGTTCTCACGGGCGTACTGCGCGGCGACGGCTTTGCCTTCGATTCCGCGTACGCCGAATCCACCGGGAACCAGCACACCGTCGGCCGCCTTCAGGTCGGCCCACGATTTCGCGTACAGTTCCGGGGACTCCTTCTCGGCGTCCGGTTCGAGGTTGGCCGCCGCCACCCAGGTGATTCTCATATCGGCGCCGATCGAGAATGCTGAGTGCTGCAGCGCCTTGATGACCGAGAGATAGGAGTCGGTGAGTCCGGTGTACTTGCCGACCATGGCGATGTTCACCTCGCCTTCGAGCGAGTCGACGCGGGCTGCCATCTCCCTCCACTGCTTGAGCAGCGGGCGGTCCTTGCTCATGTCGAGACCGAACTTCTCGCACAGCAGTCGCGTCGCTCCCTGCTCCTCGAGCATCAGCGGGACGTGGTAGATGTTCGACACATCGTGTGCGCTGAACACATGGTCTTCGGCTACGTGGCAGAACAGGGCGAGTTTCTCTTTGGTGGCAGCCTTCAGCGGTTCTTCGGAGCGACAGACGAGGAAGTCGGCGGTGATGCCGGCGCCACGGAGTTCCTTCACGGTGTGCTGGGTCGGCTTGGTCTTCTGCTCACCCACGACCCCCAACACCGGCACCAGGCTGACATGCACGAAGCAGACGTTCTCCCGGCCGACCCTGAACTGGAACTGGCGGAGCGCTTCAACGAAAGGTGCGCTCTCGATGTCCCCCACGGTTCCCCCGAGTTCGACCACACACACATCCGGCTCCTCTCCATTGCCGTCCACGGGTATCTTCGCCACCCGCTCGATCCACTCCTGGATCTCGTTGGTGATGTGCGGGATCACCTGCACGGTCTTGCCGAGGTAGTCGCCGCGCCGCTCTGCCTCGATGACGTTGGCGTACACCTTGCCGGTGGTGAGGTTGTTGTCGCGTGTCAGCGTGATGTCCAGGAAACGCTCGTAGTTGCCAAGGTCGAGGTCGACCTCGCCGCCATCGTCGAGCACGAACACCTCGCCGTGCTCGAACGGTGACATCGTGCCGGCGTCGGTGTTCAGGTAGGGGTCGATCTTGATCGCGGTGACGCGCAGGCCGAGCGATTTGAGCAGCACTCCGAGACTGCTGGCGGTGACGCCCTTGCCCAGTCCCGAGAGAACTCCGCCTGACACGATCACGTATCTCATCGCGCTCAACGGGATACGCACCCGTCGGGGGTTGCCTATGAAGGTTCGCCGGTTTCAGCATGAACCTCTCGCAACGAGATGCAACGTGGCTCTGGTTCGCTTCTGCAGAACAGCCCGCGATAGTTGAAGTGCTGCTGAGGACTCAGGCGGCCGATGACCAGCGGGGGTGGACAGCGGGTTCTGGTGACCGGCGCCGCGGGACAGATCGGGACCGAACTGGTGCTGGCGCTGCGCGAGAAGCATTCCGGCGATGACGTGGTGGC
>CATMIM010000197.1 GCA_950068635.1 uncultured Candidatus Poseidoniales archaeon | reverse complement strand
CAGTACCATGCTCGCCAACGGTTCGATTCCAACACTCATGTCCGCTCTCTCCTGAAGTCCACCGCGCACAATCCGCAGCGGACGGGACCTCGGAGAAAAATAGGCTACTTAAAGCCGACGAGATTGATTCTCATAGCATTCGTTCAAGATATCTCCCTGTATAGGAGGTAGGATGTTTGGCGACCAGCTCCGGTGGCCCTTCGGCGACGACCAATCCGCCGCCCTCTCCCCCTTCAGGGCCGAGGTCGATGACCCAGTCCGCCGACTTGATGACGTCGAGGTGGTGCTCGATGATGATGACCGTGTGCCCGTTGCTGCGAATGCGCAGCAGCACTTCGATCAACTGCTTGATGTCGGCGAGAGCGAGGCCCGTGGTGGGCTCGTCGAGGATGTAGATGGTGTGACGGTTTGCGGGCCGGTGCAACTGCGTGGCGAGCTTGACCCGCTGCGCTTCGCCACCAGACAGTGTCGTGGCTGGCTGGCCGAGATGGATGTAACCCAGCCCGACGTCCACCATCGTCTGCAGGATGCGATGCAGCGAGCGGTGGGAGGAGAAGAACTCGGCGGCCTCGGCCACTGTCATCTCGAGCACGTCGGCGATGGTGCGGCCGCGCCAGGTCACCTCGAGCGTCTCCCTCGTGTAGCGGGAGCCGTTGCAGACATCGCAGGTCACCCAGACATCAGGGAGGAAGTTCATCTCCATCTTGGCCGAACCCGCACCCTTGCACGCTTCACAGCGCCCGCCGCGGACGTTGAACGAGAAGCGCCCCGGCTCGTAGCCCCGTTCACGCGCCAGACTGGTCTCGGAGAACAGTTGACGGATGCCGGTGAACGCTTTCGTGTAGGTGGCAGCGTTCGACCTCGGGGTGCGCCCGATGGGTGACTGGTCGATGACGATGACCTTGTCGATCTCCTCGTGTCCTTCGATTCCAGCATGGCTGCCAGGGCTGGCGTCGGCCGAATGGAGATTGCGTAGGAGGGCAGGAGCAAGGGTGTCAGTGACGAGAGTGGACTTGCCAGAGCCCGAGACGCCGGTGACAGCGATCATGCAGCCGAGCGGGAAGCGCACGTCGATTCCCTGCAGGTTGTTCTCACGCGCTCCCAGCACGCTGAGATATTCTCCGTTCGGCTGCACTCTTTCCGATGGAAGAGGGATGCTCATCGCCCCTGAGAGATAGGCTCCAGTGATGCTCTCCTTGCTGCACAGCAGATCCTCAAGGCTGCCGTTCACGATGATGTTGCCTCCCTCGCGCCCCGCTCCGGGCCCGATGTCGACCAGCCAGTCCGCCTGCCGAAGTGTCGCCTCATCATGCTCGACCACGAGCAGTGTGTTGCCGATGGCAGTCAACTCGCGCAGGGTCTCGAGCAGGCGGGCGTTGTCGCGCGCGTGCAGACCGATGCTCGGCTCGTCGAGCACGTACATCACCCCAGTCAACCGAGTGCCAATCTGCGTGGCCAACCGGATACGCTGGGATTCACCGCCGGAAAGAGAGTTGGAGCGCCGGTCGAGGGTGAGATAGTCGAGCCCCACGAGAGCGAGGAAGCGCAGGCGGGACTCGATCTCCTTGAGCACCTCGCGGCCGATGTGCAGGTTCCGCTCGGAGAGCTGCTCGGACGCGTCGAGCACGTCGGAGGACGGCGGCGCCCTGCCGATGCGCTCCCAGGTGTCGTCGTCGGTGGCGCCAGCGGCCCAGACCTGCACCACCGCCAGTGCCTCGAGCACACTGCAGGTGGAGAAACGGGGCAGGGAGATCTTCCCCACTGTGACTGAGCGCACGGCGGGGTTGAGTTTCTGGCCGGAGCAGCCGGTACAGGGGTCGTCGGTCATGTACGAGATGAGGCGGTTGCGATTGCGGTCGCTGCTGGTGTCGGTGAATGTGCGCTGCAAGCGCTTGAACACCCCCTCCCATGGTTTTTCCATCTGGTAACTGGAGCCGCGTTTGTTCTGGAACAGGAAGCGAATGGCGGTGGACCCCGTTCCATGTAACAGGATGTCCTGGGCGTCCTCATCCAGATCCGCGAACGGCACGTCCGCGGGGATGTCGTAGTGTTCGCACACCTGGATCATCTGCGTGCGGTACCAACCTGCCATCATCGACGTCTGGAAAGCGCGAACGCAACCCTCTGACACGGCGCGCGACTCGTTGATCAGGAGCTCGTAGGAGAACTGGCGCTGCACGCCTAGCCCCTGACAGTCGGGACATGCCCCGAGCGGGTTGTTGAACGAGAACACCCGTGGGCTCATCTCGGGCATGAACGCACCGTGCTCTGGACAGGCGAACTCCTCGGAGTAGGCGATCGTCTCACCAACCTCCACTGAACCGGCCTTCTCCCCGCCAGCGGACGTTTCCTCCTCGGATACGCGCAGTGATTCGATCGCCACAGTGCCACCACCGAGCAACAATCCTGCCTCGACCGCCTCGGTCAGGCGCTGACGGGTGGAGCGTGAGAGGGATGTCCTGTCAATTCTCACATCTATGTCGTGACGGAGGTTCTTCTCCAGGTCGGGTGGGTCCTCCAGGTCAGCCTCCCTGCCATTCACGCGCGCGTGGACGTATCCCTGTTCGACCAGTTGGCGGAACAGGTCAGCGTGAGTCCCCTTGCGGTTGCGCACGACAGGAGCCCATATGGCGACGGTGTGGTGGGTGAATGTCCACATGATGTCGTCCACTATCTCCTGGGTGGTGCGCCGAGCGACCTCGCGGCCGCATTCCGGGCAGTGCGGCTGCCCGATGCGAGCATACAGCAGACGCAGATGATCTTGGATGTCAGTGGTGGTGGCGACGGTCGAGCGGGGGTTGTGGCTGCCTTGCTTCTGGTCGATGCTGATCGCCGGTGACAGCCCTTCGATGCTGTCGCAGTCAGGCTTCTTCATCTGCCCGAGGAACTGGCGGGCGTACGAGCTCAGACTCTCCACATAGCGGCGCTGTCCCTCGGCGTACAGAGTGTCGAAAGCGAGGCTCGATTTTCCGGACCCCGACACCCCTGAGATGACGACGAACTTCCCTCGCGGAATCTCCACATCGATATCCTTGAGGTTGTGCGTGCGGGCGCCACGCACGATGATCCAGCCATCGTCTTGGTTAGCCTGAGGAGCATCCACTGACATCGTCTCACCGCGGGGCGCAACGACTCGGAGGTCCGCCGTTCTTGAATTGATGCTCGATGCGGTCGGCTCGAACATGAATGAAGGTGAGCCGGGTCATCATCTGAGCCAGAGGGCGTCGATGAAATCCCCGGGTTCACCATCAATACCCGCGGGAAGTAGAGTCAGCCCGTTCCCGGCGACCAGACTGGCCAGGTTGCCCGAACCTTGGTGGGTTCGGACTCTAGCGACCAACTCGTCACCCTCGGTGGTGATGTGAATCCGTTTCAGCGCCAGTTTTCCGGGCGCACCCTTGACCTCGTCGAGCAATCTGACCCGAACTCTGTCTGCGAGTTTCGGACCGTCTTCCGAGTGGTGACCGAGATTCGAGGCTAGCCAGGGTTCGACCAGCATCAGGAAAACCACGTACGCGCT
>CATMIM010000196.1 GCA_950068635.1 uncultured Candidatus Poseidoniales archaeon | reverse complement strand
GCGGCGGCATCCTGCTACAGGCTCACCAACTGTCCGTGACCCAGTGGGGCCAGGTGAGCGCGCTCGGCGGCGTCGGTGGCGACGGCAGCGCCGCGCAGGCGAGCGCCACTGGCGGTTGGGGTCCGAACAACGCTGGGGGCCATGGCGGCGGCGGCGGCGGTGGAGGCCGTATAGCCATCATCACGCTCGCCAACGGCTACAGCAACCAGGGAACCGTATCATTGGCACCCGGCTCCGGCGGTAGCGGCGGAGCAGGTTCAGGCACCGGCGCGGCCGGCTCGGCGGGCACCAACGGCGCTGCCGGGGTGATTACGACGAGCACATTCTCCGGCTGGGGAAGCGCCTCGGGAGCTCCTTGGCCCAGTTCGGGCACATTGAACGTCAATGGGACCCTCAACATGCAGGGTAACCATTCGTACAACACCGTACACGTGTCCGGCTCGGGCTTGATCAACTCGACTGGGGCACGGTTGCAGATCACGGCGGAGACGATCATCATCGAAGCCAATGCCGCGATTCGCTCGGACGGTACCGTCTGGGGTGGCCACGGACATGGTGCGTTGGGTAGCCATAGAGGAAATTCTGGCATGGGTGCCAATGGGGGTGCTCACCTAGGGGCCGGAGGAGTCGGCGGTGGGAACGGCAACAGGACCAACATGTCCTATGGTAACGGCGCCGAGCCCGGCTCTGCAGGTGGCAACGTCACCCAGACCAGCTCTGCTGGAGTGACGACTGTGAAATCAGTCGGTGGTCGAGGCGGTGGCCTGATCATCCTGATCGCGAATAACATCTACATCAACGGCACGATCACCGCCAATGGCGAGGACGGGGCCAACGGCCGTACGCCTGCCAGTGGTGGGCGGGGCGTCGCTGGTGCAGGCGGTGGTTCCGGTGGCTCGGTGTTGATCATCGCCAACAATGTCTGGTGGGGCCAGACCGGCTCCGTCGTGGCGAAGGGTGGAGATGGGGGTGACGGCTCGAACGGCCTGCGTCAGAGGCCGATCAGTCTGTTGATGTACGACGGCGGCGATGGCGGCGGCGGCGGTGGCGGAGGTGCCGTGAACGTCACGACCACCGCGAATGGAATCCATGGTAACGGCAGGATATCCGTGTTCGGCGGTTCCGGTGGAACCGGGGGCCAGCCCTTTGGAAGCGGCACTGCCGGCAGGGCTGGATCCAGTGGCTCAGCCGGCTGGTCACAGGTTTCGACCACCTTCACCGGCTGGGCCGGCACGCAGCGTGTCCCCTCCGGGACTTGGACCAGTGTGGCTCTCGGTGTAGGTGAGATCGTCGAAGGACTCACCCTCCATGTCAACCACATCATCCTTGGTGGCACGGCGGTCAGCGGTGAATTCCGCACGACTGTGGACAACGTCACCTGGAGCGAATGGCAGCAACTCAACCTGACCGCGCAATCCACCGATCGTCTGCGTTACTACCAATTACGCCTCAACCTGAACACCAGTTCGGATCAGTCGACACCGACCATCACCGGTCTCTCCTACGAGGCTTGGTGGTGGGCAGCACTCGAAGGTGAGCGCCCACTCGCCTTCTCCATCACCGAAAGTCTACCCGCGACTGAGGACTGGCGCGTTGGGGATGCGAACGGACAGGATCCCCTGGGCAATGGCGTGAGGTTGTTCCACAGCACCGAATGGCGCAGCACGTCAGGCCCTCCTCCGTCAACGGGTAACCCGTACACCGGCAAGGTCGAGGTTCCGGTACCTCTCGACGCCGTTCCGCAGAACGGATGGATCCATCTCTCCGCGCTGGGTCTGAACCAGACGAACAACGTGACAGTGAGCGTTGGTCGAGCGCAACTCGCCTCGGTCGACAACGATGACACCGCCTATGACATCGCCCTTGACGCGGCGGCGCTGGCCGCCGCCTGGCCGACCTCTGGCAGCAGTGACGCCTCGGGGATGGAATGGGGATGGTTGGAATTGAACTGGACCTCCGAGACGCCCAGCCCCGTGTTCAGCCACCTCAGCCTGCCATGGAACCTGACCCACCGGGTCGGCGGCGGAGGTGAGTTCGTGACGGGCATCGAGGCGATGGTGATGGCCGAATGCACCGAGTGGTATCTGGTGCAGGGCTGCCGGCATGACTTCCCGGTGATGGCCACCGGCATCAGTTCGGATCTCGATCTAGCCATCCACATCTCCAATCTCGCTGTGACCTCCATCGACGACATGCCACCTCGTCTGGATGACGTGAAGATGGAAGTGGATGGAGTCGAGACCACCGAGGCCCGCCACGGTGACATGCTGATCTTCTTGGTGACCGATCAGATCGGCGAGCAGAACCTCACCATCCTCTGTCTGCTTGAACTGAGTGGTCAGAACAGCACCGCGGCTCCCGACCAGATGCAGTGGAGTGCACCGCGCCAAGCGTACCTGTTGTCGTATGATTCAGCGTCGTACGCCAGCCCCGGCTCGCAGACCCTGCTCGATTTCTCATGTGACATGCAGGATGATGCTGGTAATTCCGCCAATCCATCTCCCTCGTTACAGGTCAGCATCCTGCCCGGCCCCCCGGAGGTCTCGGACTTCGTCCTGAGCAGCAGCAGCGGGCCGTTCTCAGGTGGCATGCTGACCGGCACCTGGCGCCATGACGAGCCGATCACCTTCACAGTAGAGGAGCTGACCGACCGTGCTGGTCTCGACGCCTCGGTGGAGTTGACTCGACGTGAAGGCGGTCTGGTGACCACGATTCCGCTCGCTTGGGATGACTTCACAGTGAGTTACACGGGCGTCTGGTCAACCGATCGCTACGACTTCGGGGTGTGGGACGCGGAGGTCAAGCTCGTCGATGTCCAACTCTCAGACATGGACGAAGATGGAGCGCGACCGAGCACCGATGCAACCGTCACCATCGTTGACCGGCTCGCCCCGAGTCTGGTCGCTGTCTCCTTCGATTGGTCACCGACCAACCCCAATGTCTGGCGCACCACCATCGAATGGTCCGCTGAGACCGATGAGAGCATCGCTGCGGCGGTGGATGTCTCCACCGATGAGGGGGAACACGTCGACCGACTGCTGATCTACAGCACCTCGGATACCACCGGTTACGCCGACTGGGACACGACTGATGCTGAGCCGGGAAGTTACCATCTGGACGTGTCGCTTGAGGACAGTGCAGGCAACCCCGCTCCCGACTGGCTCCCCGGTCCAGACGGTGAACTGGTGATCGTTCCGCCAAGGGAACTCTCGCTGGAGGTTCTGGAACCGGCTGACGGGGCGGAGTTCGTGCTCGGTGACACTGTCACCTACCGGCTCGCCATCTCCTGCAACGACGGCTGTGCGATGGTCTTGGAGGAAGAGAGCCTGGCAGGATTGTCCAACGGTACTCTCGAGTTCAACCGGACGCTGACGGATGTCGGCGATGTCAGTTTCTTCTTCACGTTGAGCGCGGGTGACCTGAACATCACTGAGATGAGCCACATCACAGTAGTCGCACCTCCCGACCCCCTGTTCTCTCTCCCCAGTTGTGTCGATGGCTCCGTGGATGACCCGAAGATGGCCCTCGCC
>CATMIM010000195.1 GCA_950068635.1 uncultured Candidatus Poseidoniales archaeon | reverse complement strand
GCTCGATTATCCGGGCGTTGGGCCCGAGCATAGCTACTTGAAGGACATCGAGCGGGCTACATACGTCGCGATTACCGACGAGGAGGCGCTCGACGGGTTCGATATGATCGCCCGCACCTATCTCTCCGACCTGCGCAGGCACGACCCCCCGCAAGGTGAATCGGGGACGCCTCATCTCCACTCTTCCCGCGCGCGAGCGGGGGATGACCGATCCTGGGAGATTCCTCTTGCTGATTTCGTGGAGTTGGCCCCGCGCATCACCGGGTCCTACTGGAGGCTGACCAATCGGCCGGTCTCCGCCGGCTGGGTGCTGATGAACGGGACGGCGCGCGAGGATTCTCAGGGGCGACTGTCCCGCTTGATCAAGGAACGCATACGCGTCCAGCTCATCGCTCGCTGTCAGGCGAACATCTCCCGTATGGATGAGCAGGTGACGGCGATGCTCGCCGAGCCCGTGGGCATGATCGTGGCGGAACTCCAGACGCAGCGCGGCAGGGAGGTGCAGGTGACCGCCGCCGAGAAGGGCGACTGGCCGCCTTGCATGCTGGCGGCGATCACCGAGTTGAATGCGGGTGAGAACGTCAATCACGCCGGCCGCCGCTTCCTCGCCAACATGAGTCGGGCGCTCGGTCTTCCACCCGAGCAGTGCGCCGGCTTCTTCGTCAGCGCGCCCGACTACAACGAGAACACCACCAACTATCAGGTGGCCCAGATCTACGAAGCGGAATACACTCCTGAGAAGTGCGACACGCTGGCCCTCAACAATCGCTGTCCCGTGGCCTCTGGTCTGATCGAAGACTCGCTCTGCCGCAGGGAGTGGCTCACTCATCCGCTGAAGTACGTGCGCGCGAGACAGCGCACTCGCCAGCGCGATGCACAGGTGGTCGTAGAGCAGGATGCTCCCGAGGCGGTGCCTGATGGAGCGGAAGAAGCCGGCTCCGGTGCTGCCGACGGCGCCGAAGCACACCGAATGGCTGATTGATTGCGGACTTCGACAGGACGACAGATGGTTGATAGCGGAGCCGTGGCCCTGACCTTTTCAGCAGCAGCGTTGGAGGATGGGCCATGACGCGAACGTTGGTCATCTGTGTGGACAGGGACGACGACCTGGGCAAGAAGGCGGGCATCCGTGGCCCGGTGGTCGGCAGGAAGGAGGTGCTGACAGCGGCTCTGCGGTTGGGAATCGCCGACCCAGAGGAGAGTGACACCAACGCCATCCTCGGGGCGTTGCACCTGCATGACCAGCTCAAGGAACAGGCCGAAGGGACGGACGAGGTCGACGTCGCCGTGCTCACTGGTGACGAGCGGGTGGGAGTGCGCAGTGACCGGGCCATCTCGCAGCAACTCGAGGAGGGGATCGAGAAGTTCCAGCCCGATCGCGGCATGCTGGTCACCGATGGCGCCGAGGACGAGAGCATCCTTCCGCTGCTGCAGTCGCGCCTGCATATCGATCACGTGCAGAAGATCATCGTGCGCCAGAGCAAGGGCATCGAGGGGACCTACTACTACCTGACCAAGGCGATCGAGGACGAGAAGTGGCGCGCACGTCTGCTTGTACCGCTCTCAGTCGTTCTGATCCTGCTCGGCCTCGGCATGATCCTGCCCAACGGCGGTTGGATCATCGGGATGATGCCGCTGCTCATCGGCATCTACCTGATGGCGAGGGGACTCGGAGTGGAACAGCATCTCAACCACATCATGCGCGACATGCGTGAGAACGCCGATGCGGCCATGGGGTCGTCGCTGTTGTGGGCGTTCACCATCTTCTTCTCCATCTTCGCGCTCGCTGAGGGATGGCGTGTCTATGGCGTGGCGATGGATTCCTACCCGGGTGCACTTGAACTCGTGCTGCTGGTGTTACAGGGTGCGCTCGCTTGGATAGTGCTCGCATTCCTCGCGTTCGCGCTCTCATTGCTGGTGCTGCGTTGGAAGCGGGGCACGTTCAGTGGTCGAACGCTGCAGATCATCGCTTTCGGAATCGTCATCTGGACGCTGGCGAGCGCGACGCTCAGGGTGTCGCTGAAGGTGCTGCAGGGTCAGGAGTACGGTTTCGAGCCGAGCCAGATCTGGGCTGACTGGGACCTCGCCTTCTGGGCCATCCTCGGATTCTGGATAGTACGCACCATCGTGCGCTCCGCAGCCGAACGGGATGAGACCGGGCGCTACTGGGGCATCTGAGCTCAGACGAGTCCCGACATCTACCGATCCTAGAAGCCTTGAGATGGCGGCAGTCCTGTCTGTGGCGGCTGCTGCTCGAATGCTGGATGAATCGCACCACCCACCGGAATTCCTGGCTGGACCTGCTCCTGCACTACACCAGCCTGCCCGGCAATCGGCTGACCGGGAATCTGGCCAGGTTGCACCATCAGGACAGCCGTCTGCTGAGGCGGGTCCTTGAGCGCGAAGATGAAGATGACACCGAGCCCGAGAACGCAGACTGAGCAGCAGAGGCCCCAGAAACCCAATCCGAATGCCATCGCTCCACCCAAGTCGATGGTTTGTTCCCGAATCATGACGTCACCGTCGCCGGTGCACTTGACCTCCCAGGTCCCCTCAGTCATTACCGAGATGTCGCCAACGTAGGTGTAACCGGCCCATTCGTAGTATTCGCAGTCATCATTTTCCTCGCATGGGATGAATCGACTGTCCGCATCACCGCCGACCAATTCGACATCGACCGTCTCCCCCTCCTCAACGAATACGTAGTAGATGCCCATCATCTCGAAGTTTCCTTCGTAAGTTGTGGGTGAGGTTCCGGTCCACTTCTCTGTCCCAGTGGGGTTCTCCACGAAGTCGCCCATGAACGAGCCTCCGCCCGCGACCATGGCCACGATGCTGCCAATCAGCATCACGACTCCGACTCCGAGGGTGATCTTGGTCATGATATGCATGTGGACCACACCTGTTCTCGCTGTTATCTAGTTATTTCCGGAGGGTCGTACACTCATGAGTGGAACGTCGATTCAGTGGAGCAGTTGGGGCAGGTCACTTTGATTGGTCGGGTGGCGGGGATGCCCAGAGGGGCACCGCAACTGGGACACATGATCGCCTGCTCGACCTGCGCTTGTCTGTCCGTGCCGTCGTGACTCGGGTCGTAGCGGACGCGGTAGCGGTGAGCGTCCTGCAGGTAGTTGGCAGACTGCCCCTCAGGGAGCGTCGGGGGCTGTATCTGGTCCATGTTGTCCAGCGAGTTGGACGCCGGAGCCGCTCCTCCTGACTGGTGGGCCTCCAGCTGGGCGAGCACCTGCTCGGCCGTGATGCTGTGCTTGCGAGCGATGCGGTCGAGCGCCAGGGTGCGGTCGTAATCGTCCATCGCCAGCAACTCCTGCAGAACGGTTGCCGAAACCTGCGTCATCCCAGATGGCTCGCCTCGCTCAGTCATAGAACTTGGCTTGATTCGCCCGTTGAGAATCCGGCTCACGCTCATGCATCTGATTCAAATAGGGCCGGCATTCCGGCCGGCTTGAGGAGAGGATAGGAATGGGGTTGCTCAAGAGCAGGAAACGGACTGCAACGATGCCTAGGAACCGCGCTGTCGAGAT
>CATMIM010000194.1 GCA_950068635.1 uncultured Candidatus Poseidoniales archaeon | reverse complement strand
GCACCCATCTCCATCGTGTAGCCCGCTTGGGGATCCGAGTAGCCGTCGCCGTCAGAGTCCTCGCATCCGAACCTGTCGATGGTGGAGTTTCCCCATAGGGAGGGGCAGGAGTCTCCTTGGTAGGCAGGGGGGGGCTCGTCGCCGTAACCGTCTGCGTCGTAGTCACCCCATTGCGAGGGGTCGACAGGGAAGGCATCCTCGTTGTCGGAGTGGCCGTCACTGTCCGTGTCCACATCACCCATCGGGCACCCTTGTGCGTCAACCTGCGCACCTTGGGGAGTACCCGGACAGATGTCCACGTCGTCGGGGACATCATCGCCATCAGAATCAAGCTGGTAGGGTGCACATCCATCCTCGTCCACCGTAGCGTTCGCCGCCGTGTCCGGGCAGTCGTCGCTCAGGTCGTAGACACCGTCCACATCGCTGTCCTGGGTTGACTGGTCCTCGCTGCAACCGAACTCGTTCACTTCTTCTGGTGGGGCGGTCGTGTTGGCACACTGGTCGATCGCGTTGGGGACGCCATCTCCATCGTCGTCCTTCTGCATCTCAGAGCATCCAGCATACGGCCCCGTGGTATCTACTGACTCACCCATCGTCGTGTTTGCACACTGGTCGTCATCGTCGATGATGCCATCACCGTCGCTGTCGTTCGCGGGCAGTGGACAGCCCCGTCCCAGTTCGCCGTTGAGATAGCCGAACTGTTCAGGACATTGGTCTCCGTTGATGCCGCTGGAGAAATCACCGAAACCATCGCCATCCGAATCACGCCACTGCTCCGGGTTGGATGCATTGGAATCCGCGTTTCCGAGAGGGTGGGCCAGCGCACTTGAGTCGGGGTCCGACCATCCGTCTCCATCGGAGTCCGGGCAGGCCAGCCTATCGAAAGTCGAGGTGCCCGCGCTCACCGGGCAATCATCTGGGGTGGTGCCGGATGGGTTGTCACCGTAGCCGTCGTCATCGGAGTCATTCCACTGTGTATTGTCTTCGGGGAAGCGATCGCGTTGCCAAGCCCCCGGAGTGCCGTTGTCTCCGTATCCGTCACCGTCGCGGTCGTGCCACTGGGTTGGTTCATCCGGCCAGTTGTCAGCGCAGTTCGCGTGCCCGTTCGAGCCCGGCGCGTGGCACTGTGAACGGTTGTACACCCAAGCAGGGGTGGAGCCATTGACAGAGGTCGGGTCAGACCAGCCGTCGCCATCGCTGTCCATGCAGCCGCCGCGGTCGAACCTCGAGAACCCCTGCGCGTCCGGGCATTGGTCACCCGACCAGTCTGTCGAGCCGTCGCGCGATGTCTCGTTGCCGTCGACGAAGGATGACTCATCTCCCCAGCCGTCGCCGTCAAGGTCCTCCCACTGGTTGCCGTTGTGCGGGAACTCGTCGATCGAACTGAGCGGCCCGCAGCAGTCGGGTCCGTGGTTGTTCATCCGGTAGTCGCCGTCATCATCACGCGCCTGCATCCAGTTGAGGGGGTCTCTGTCTCCATACATCCAACCCTCGATGTTGTTGCTCCAGCCATCCGCGTCAGGGTCGACACAACCTTGCCTGTCAATGAATGAGTACTCCCTGTCGAGCGCACAGTCGTCGACCGAGTTGGCATATCCATCTGCATCGGTGTCGGTGCATCCGAACAGCCCGTTGCGGCTGGTTCCTGATGTGGACGGACAGGTGTCAGGTGCCGCTCCATCAGGGTTGTCACCATAGCCGTCGTTGTCCACGTCGGTCCACTGGCCGCCTACATACGCCATCTCGTCCCACGGGCTGGGCACGAAGTCACGGTCCCAGTCTGGTTGGATCCTGAAACTGGTCATGATGTGGTTGCCACCATCCTGCTCTACGATGGCAAATCTGACAACTCCAGCATCATCCACCTCCATGTCTGCGTGAACCAGCAGTGATGTCGCTGATGTTCGGTAAGACCAGACATCTTGTGTGCTGTTTCCATCGAGAATCGATAGTGTGGCGATGTTGTTGCCACCGTCGTGCAGAATCCATGATGTCCCATCACCACCCGTTGCAGCGCCCTTTCTTCCACCACCTGCAAGGGAAAGGGAAACGATGGGTGTGCAGATACTGCCGTCACAGAGTTGGTATCCTCCGCCAGCTGATGCGAACAGAGCAGTTCCAGCAGATGGATCGACAATCAGTGCTTCAGCGGATGTGACAGACGCAGAACCAGAGTTGAGAGTGTTGACGCCGTCATCGTACTCCATCAGTTCGTACGAAGTCAGAGTCTGCATGGCAACCAACAGAGAGGAGGAACGGCAGGAGATGTCGATCGACAAAGCGGCATCCGTCGACAGAGTGTATGTGGATGAGTTGCCACCTTCCTCGTAGTAGGTGAGCACTGTTTCATTGCCCACGACGCGAGCGAATGCAGTCGTGCCGTTCCATAACACGCAGGAACTTCCAACATCGTGACCGGCGATGGCCGAAGTTGCGTTGAAAGCCATGATCGAAGTCGAGTTGTCACTCAATACCGTGGTGTAGAATCCAGAATCTGTTTCCCCCCGAATCCTGCCGAACGAGGTTGATGCATTGTGCGTCTCAGAGTAGAATATACGACTCTGTTCATCGATTATCGCCAAGTCCAGATCGTGGATGTCATTGACTGTGGTCATCTGTGACAACGACAGCACCGTGTGTGCTGACTGCTCATGGAAGGCAAGTTCGCTGCCGTCCCATGCCAGAATCACCGCCTTACCAGCCCTGGTGACCACCATCGCGGATTGGCTTGTGTTCAGAACATGTTCTCGCCACGGCTCGTCTGGTTCGGTCGCCTCGTTGGGCCGCTCGAGATGCGTGCTCGTCGCGCCATCGGTGACCAGCAGGTGCATGCGGCCCTGATCGTCCATATCGAGATCGACCGTGGCAACGTTGCGGGTCTCATCCATCCGCTCGAAATCTCGCTTCTCGAATTGTATCACCGTGCTGGCGTCGTTGCCGGACATGTCCTTGTCCATGGAGGTGATCAGCAGTTCGAGCAGGCCGTCGCCATCGACATCACCTCCGCCAGAGAGGGTACGTCCGAGGTGCTGGCCGGTGGCCCCCTGGATGAGCAACGGGCTCGTCCCTGGTCGCAGCAACTGCGCCTGGTCGGAATAGTAGAGATGGACCTTGCCACCCGCGTTCCCGTACTCCAGCGATGTGATGAGCACCTCTGGGCTGCCATCATCGTTGATGTCGCCCACCGCAGCGATGGCGGAACCGAACAGCTGTCCGGCCACCTCACCCTCGATCTCCAGTGCCGGGTTCTTCGCAAATCCGTTGGCGCTCCCTGTGAAGACCCACACCTTGCCGCCCGACGAAGCTCCTGTGCTGGTGTCGTTGAGCGGCTCGCCGATCGCAAGGTCGTCGTAACCGTCACCGTTGATGTCTCCCAGAGGGGCCAATGCGCGACCGAACAGCGTGCTCTGTCGGTCCATCGCCCACTCCCGCGCGAACGAGAACGGCAGGCCACTTGCACTGCCATGGTAGACCTGTACACGGCTGTAGCCGCTGAGGTCGCTGAAGTCTCGAGTGGAGGCGATCGCCACGTCATCGAATCCATCGTTGTTGGCGTCGCCGACGCCCGCCATCGTGAATCCCAGA